>CANPXD010000048.1 GCA_947585615.1 uncultured Clostridia bacterium | reverse complement strand
CCGTAATTTTCAGGGGCGAATGTTCTAAATGCCTTATTCTTCACAGGTGTGTTGAATGGATAGAGGGCGAAATTAAAAGAGATTTAAATAAGAAAATAAGGGTTAATGCAATACGCAAAAAACCTTATTTTCAGGATGTTTAAGGAGAACTTGAGCGATGGCACATATTAAGGTGGTAAGGCGCTCAATGCGCCCCGAAGAGTGGACTGATTTGCGTTTCGGCTGGCTTAAAAGGCATATATATTCGTCTAAATGGGAAATTAAAAATCTTATGATACACGATGCCCGGCAGGTGGCCGAAATGGAGTTTGAATATTATCCCGACGGTTGGAGACCGCTTAATAAAGGCGATATGTATTTCACGCCTGACGGAACTGCGTTTATAAAGTCGGACGTTGAAATTCCGTCTGAACTGCGGGGAAAAGAACTTTGGTTTTCTCTCAAAACCGCAGCTGAGATCTGCGTTAAGGTAAACGGCAGGTATGTCGGAGGAGTTGATCCGAACCGAGAAAGAATGCTCCTTTCTCCTTATATTGACGATAAAAAAACGCTTCATTTTGAAATGATGGGATATAACAGGAGCAAGCCCGATGACGAAAGAAATCCCGAAAGCCTTTCCGTACGCGGGTGCCGTCAGATTTTTGAGGGAGCATATATTTGTACCGTAAATCACGCGGTGCAGGATCTTGTGTGGGATTTTGAGGTTTTGCTTGATATAGCGAAAAGCGAGCTTTTCAACGAAGACTACAGAAGCTTTCTCAACAGAGAACTCAATAACGCTATGAATTTAATTCATTTTGATGACGACGCGCTCTCAGGCGTTGAAGAAGCACAAAATTATATTAATAACGTTGTTTATGCAAATGATAATTATAAGGGTTGCGGAGATGTTGCTCTGATAGCGCATTCTCACCTTGATATTGCTTATTACTGGCGGAGAATCCATGCTGTTCAGAAAAATCTCAGAACAGTTCTTATTCAGCTAAGGCTGATGGACAGATACCCTGAGTTCAAATACACCCACACACAGCCTTATGTTTACGAAACGCTCGAAAAATATTATCCCGAAGTGTTTGAGGAACTGAAGAAAAAAGTCGCGGAAGGTCAGTTTGAACCGGTTGGTGCAATGTATGTTGAGCCGGACTGCAACATCCCGTCCGCCGAAAGTCTTATACGTCAATGCCTTTACGGTCAGATGACATATAAAAGAATGTTCGGTAAAACGGTAAACAACGCATGGCTGCCCGATGTTTTCGGAAACAGCTGGATCTTGCCGCAAATTTTGAAAAAGTGCGGCGTTGAGTATTTTGTTTCAAATAAAATGTCAACATGGAACGACACAAACCGTTTTCCTCATAATAATTTTATATGGCGTGGAATTGACGGAACGGAAGTTTACGCCTGTGTTCCTCCTACACATTTTATAACTTGGAATATGCCGAGCCAGATTCAGGAAAACTGGGAGGCATATATAGACAAGGACAGCGGCGGTCAAACGATGAATATGTTTGGTTACGGCGACGGCGGTTCAGGTTGTACCGAAGAAATGCTTGAAATGATGAGGCGCTTTAAAAAGCTTTCAATTATGCCGAAATGCGAGCATATGGGCGGCGCTGAATTTCTTGAAAGAAATCTGAAAGGCAATACTGCCCTTGAGGTCTGGGACGGAGAACTGTACCTTGAAATGCACCGTGGAACATTTACAACAAAAAGTGATATGAAACGTGCAAACCGCAGGCTTGAATTCAAATTCAGAAACGCGGAAATGATGTCTGTGCTGCGCGGTGACGGCAAACGCGGTAAAATTACCGAATTGTATAAAAAATTGCTTATAAATCAGTTTCACGATATTCTTCCGGGATCCCATATTCATCCTGTTTATGAAGACGCAATGGCGGATTATGATGAAATTGAGCGTGAGCTTGATAAAATTATAGGAACAGGCTCAAAATATTTCAACACACTCAATTTCACAAGAGACGCAATTACCTTTATTCCGAACAAAAACGGAACAGCAACGAGATATTTTGAAAGGGGATACTGGATAGTTCCGAATATGCCTGCTCTCTCTGCTTCGGGACTTAGAAAATCGCGGTTCAAAGACGAATGGATAAAGATTGGGAAAACTGTTGAAACGCCGTATTATTCCGTCTGCTTTAACGATGACGGCTCAATAGCCTCTCTGTATGATAAGAAACTTGAAAGAGAGTGGGTAGATGGCGATTTCAACAAGCTTAAAATCTATACCGACTGTCCCGGAAATTATGATGCCTGGGACATTCTCCCCAACTATAAAGACAAGCAGGCTGCTATTAAGGTAGAATCACCGCTGTCGCTTCTTGAAAAGGACAATGAATGTGCGACATTTGTTACAACGCTCAGAACCGAAAAATCCATATGGACTATGCTCATAAGACTTTTCAGGCAGAGCAGGGGCATAGAAGTTGAAAATGTTGTTGACTGGAATGAAAAGCATAAACTCGCGAAAGCGGAATTTTGCTGCAATGTACTGACAAGGAAAGCGCTGTGCGATACATCGGCAGGATTTATTGAAAGAGATACGCATAAAAATACGAGCTGGCAGCAGGCAAGGTTTGAAACCTGCCACCACAAGTGGTGCGACCTTTCCGAAACCGACGGCGGAATAGCGCTGATAAACGACGGTAAATACGGCGTTGGCTTTGATAAAAACATTATGAGTCTTTCTCTGCTGAGAGCCACGGTAAGACCCGATGTTGTTTCTGATACAGGCACTCATAATTTCTGCTATATGATAATGCCGCACGCGGACGATGCTGTTTCAGCAGGTATAAATCAAATCGCTTTTCAGTACAACATACCGCTTGTTAAATCAGATGCCGAGTACAACGGTGACACATTCGAGCCTCTTTATCTTCAGGCGATAAAGGAATCGGAGGACGGTTCTATGACCGTTATACGGCTTTCGGAGCAGGACGGCAGGCGCGGCAGAATTAAGCTGAGCAAAAAAGTAAAGCTTCTCAATATGCTTGAGGAGTCACAGGGCGAGTCGGATTTGTTGGAATACAGTCCATTTGAAATCATAACAATAGGAATTGAAAAATAATGATACCAAATCAAATTGCATTTTTAGTCGTTTTAATCCTGATATTCGGAATAGTTATCCTTCCTCTCATCAACCGCTGGCAGTTCAAAAGTATGCCTGCGGATCAGCAGGTGCTTGCGATTATGAAACAGGCGGACAAGCTTGTTTACTGGAAAAATGTATCGGACGGCAGAACAGGTAACCTCTTTTTTGTGAAAAATAAAAGAAAGATTCTTGTCTTTCCGTGGATGCTCGACAATAGAGGCAGGATGGTCATAACAAAGAAAAACCCGTTTGATTTCTGGGATTATCCTGAGGATAAAGCACCGCTTAACGATGATGAAATCAAGCAGGCAAGGTCGGAGCTTTATGCTTATTCAAAAAAGTCGTCCGTAAAGATTATCTTTAATGACCCATTTAAAGAGGACAAAGCAAAGCAGGAACCAAAGAACTGAAAAGGGAAGGCATATCTGACCGAGAAAATTCAACGGCATATTTGAGTAATCCCATACGTTCATCCCGTATTTTAAGTTGAAAATATATCCGAACAGCAGCTCGACAGCTGTTATAATAAGCGCGCCCATAAGGCACTTTGCCGACATGGGCAGCCTTTTCATTTCCTGTGCAATACAGGCTAAAATCATCAGTATAATACCTCCTGCGAAAAACATACTGTAATGTGTTCTGCCGCGCCAGATTATTTCAAGAGTGCAATAGCCCTGTCCGCCAAGAAAAAATAAGAACAAATAATAAATCAAATAGCTCATATATCTATTATGAGGGCTTTGCTTAGAAATAAACAAAAAGAAGGCGTGGTGAAAATATGTATATATGCGATGATGTAAAGTTTATTATGGAGCTTCTGAGCAAAAATGGCTTTAAAGTTTATCTTGTCGGAGGCTTCATTCGTGATGAACTGATGGGAAAAAGCTGCGAGGATATAGATATTGCTACCTCTGCGCTTCCTGAGCAAACAGAAAAAATATTAACGGAAAATTCCGTAAAAGTAATAGAAACGGGCATCAAACACGGCACGGTGACCGCTGTTATAAATCATACTCCGTATGAAATAACCACGTTCAGGAAAGACGGAGATTATAAAGACTGCCGTCGCCCTGAAAGCGTTGATTTTGTAACAGACATCAAAGAGGATTTAAGCAGACGTGATTTTACAATCAACGCGATGGCGTATAATTCTGAAGATGGTTATATCGATTTGTTCGGCGGAAGAGAGGATTTAAAGAATAAGATTATCAGAACTGTCGGTAATCCCGACGAAAGATTCAGCGAGGATGCTCTGCGAATAATGCGTGCTCTGCGTTTTGCATCTGTTCTCGGGTTTACTATTGAAGAAAACACGAAAGACGCGATACTGAGAAACAGTGAAAAGCTTAAAAATATTGCATCGGAAAGAATCTTTACAGAGCTGACTAAAATGCTGGTAGGAGATTATGTGTTTCGGATTCTTGATGAATACAGAGAAGTTATCGGAGTTATAATTCCGGAGCTTATACCGACTTTTAACTGTGAACAGAACAATCCGTGGCACATATATAATGTTTACGGTCATATTATCCATTCTGTTGCCTTTGCGCCGAAAGATAAAATTCTGCGCCTAGCCATGTTTCTTCACGATATAGGAAAGCCGCAGGTCAAAACAACTGACGAAAATCACAGAGACCATTTTAAAACACACGCGGCTGTCGGCGCTGAAATTGCAAAAACGGTCTTGAAAAGATTCAAGGTAAGCAGTGAAATTTACGACAAGGTAACAACACTCATTTATTATCATCAGAGCATTGAAAACGTTGACGCAATCAGAGTAAAAAGATGGCTGTCTAAATTAGGGGAGGATTACACTCGCTCCCTGTTTCAGATGCGCGCAGCCGACTTAATGGCACATAATCCGGAAAAAGTGGGAGAGGAAGCGGAAAAGCTTGCAGAGCGGCAGAGAGAACTTGAAGAAATTATTTCTTCGGGAGAAGCCGTCAAACGCTCTGACCTTGCCGTGGACGGGAACGATTTAATTGCCCTCGGCTACAGAGGACGTGAAATCGGCGAAAAGCTGAACGAAATACTCAATCTTGTTGTTGATAATAAAATTGAAAATAATAAGGATACAATTATCCGGTTTATGAAAGGCTCAGAGTTATAATTCTAAGCGTGCTTGCTCTTCATTGAATATGCAATCAGACTTTGAAAATTCTATAACAGTTTGGCATAATCTCGGCAATCGCAAGTTAATTATGAAAGTAATTCATTATGGTGACATTTGATAAAAGAAAAGTTATTATATTTGAAGTCGAATAAGCAATGTAAAATACAATTAAATTGATTTTTGGTTCTATCTTTAAAAAACTTACGTTGTTTAATGTAAATACATATTATACTAAAAAAGTTTTCATTGTAACAGATTTGTTATTGACTTATGGGGGAGTTTAATATATAATACTGTAAACTGAGAAAGGTGCGGTCTGCGATGATATTGCTGATTAAAAATGCCCTTGTTTTTAAGGGCAGCAGATTTGAAAAGTCAGATGTTCTTATTAAAAGAGGAAAAATTCACGCCATCGCCCCCGTTATTTCTTATGATGGTGCAAATCATATTTTTGATTTTAAGGATAAGTATTTTTTAATTCCGGGTTTTGTTGATGTTCACGTACATCTTCGAGAGCCCGGTTTTTCTTATAAGGAGACAATCAAAACGGGGACTGAGGCTGCCGCCGCGTCCGGATACACGGCGGTCTGCACAATGCCGAATCTCAATCCGCCTCCGGATTCCCCCGAAAACCTGAAAGTGCAAACAGATATTATTAAAAGGGACGCAGTGATTGACGTGTTTCCGTTTGCATCAATAACAAAGGGAAGAAAAGGTTCGGGGACGTGTGTTGATTTCGCAGCCCTTGCAGGCAGTGTAATCGGCTTTTCCGATGACGGAAACGGAGTGCAAAGCGAAGATCTGATGCGGCTGGCAATGCAGGAATGCGCTGCGCAGGGCAGTATTATTTCAGCGCACTGTGAGGATGATGCGCTTAGAAACGGCGGCTATATTCACGATGGAGAATATTGCATGAAACATAGCCATAAGGGCATAAGCAGCGAGAGCGAATGGCTTCAGATTCAGCGGGACTGCACGCTTGCAGAGGAAACAGGCTGCCGATACCACGTTTGCCATATTTCAACAAAGGAAAGCGTTGACGTTATCAGAAAAGCAAAGCGGAGAGGAGTACGTGTGACCTGCGAAACCGCGCCGCATTATCTCACTTTATGTGACAGCGATTTGCAGGAGGACGGACGATTTAAAATGAATCCGCCGCTTAGAAGTGAAGAAGACAGAAAGGCGCTTATAGAAGGAGTACTCGACGGAACAATTGACATTATTGCAACGGATCATGCGCCGCACAGCGCCGAGGAAAAATCTCTCGGACTTGAAAAAAGCCAGATGGGAATAGTCGGTCTTGAAACGGCGTTTCCGGTTCTGTATACAAAGCTTGTGCGGACAGGCATAATTTCTCTTGAAAAGCTTGTTCGGATGATGAGTGTACTCCCTCGTGAAATATTCGGTATAGAAGGCGGTGCGATAGAACAAGGAGCGCCTGCAGATCTGTGTGCGATTGATACAGAAAGAGAATGGACAGTCAAACCTTCCGAATTTCTTTCCAAGGGAACGGCTACGCCCTTTGAAGGCTGGAAATTGCATGGGAAAAATATTTTAACACTGCTGAAAGGAGAAGTTGTTTATGAAGCCATATAACAAAAAAATAGTGCTTGAAAACGGATATGAATTTTACGGCTACGGCTTTGGTGCGGACAAGGAAGCGATAAACGAGCTTGTTTTCAATACTTCAATGGTAGGGTATCAGGAAATTGTTTCTGACCCGTCATATACGGATCAGATGGTTTGTATGACATATCCCCTTATCGGAAATTACGGTATGACAGATGAGGACTATGAAACGAGAGTACCGACAATGGGAGGGCTGATTGTACGGGAATACAACGATCTGCCGTCCAATTTCAGATATACGAAAACACTTTCGGAAGTGCTTGATGAATACGGAATACCCGCAATATCAGGCGTTGACACAAGAAAAATAACAAGAATTATACGCGATGAGGGGAGCCAGAAAATTATAATTACAGACGCCTCTGTTCCTTACGAAACGGCTCTCAAAAGAGTTAAAGCGTATGAAATTCCCACCGATATGGTGAGCAGAGTAAGCTGTAAAAAACGCTGGTATTCGAGAACTCCGAATCATAAATTTGATGTTGTAGCGATAGACTGCGGAATAAAGCTCAATATTGTAAGAAAGCTAAACGAAAAGGGATGCAATGTTACAGTTGTTCCGTATGATACCACCTCTGAGGAAATACTCAATATGAAACCTGACGGGCTTTTCCTTTCAAACGGCCCGGGGAATCCGGAGGATGTGCAGCCTGTTATCAGTGTAGTAAGGGAACTCAAGGGAAAGCTTCCGATTTTCGGAATATGCCTTGGGCATCAGATGATTTCTCTTGCTCTCGGAGCAAAAACCTTTAAGATGAAGTTTGGACACAGGGGCGGAAACCATCCCGTGATGAATATGGAAACAGGAAAAATTGAAATTACCTCGCAGAACCATTCGTATGCGGTTGACTGTGATTCTCTGCGCGGCACTGAGCTTAAACTGACTCATAAAAATCTTCTTGATAATACGGCAGAGGGTGTTGAAAGTATGGAAAACAAGCTGTTTTCGGTTCAGTACCATCCCGAAAGCGCTCCCGGACCGCAGGACAGCGCTTATCTGTTTGATAAATTTATAAAGCTGATGGAAAAGGAGGCTGAGCAGTATGCCGAAGAGAACTGATATACATAAAATACTTGTTATCGGCTCAGGACCTATTGTTATCGGACAGGCTGCCGAATTTGATTATTCGGGAACGCAGGCGTGCCTTTCACTGCGAGAGGAAGGTTATGAGGTTGTTCTTATTAATTCAAATCCTGCGACAATTATGACCGATACCGATATAGCGGACAAGGTATATATGGAGCCTCTTAACCTTGAATATGTCGCAAGAATAATCCGTCATGAGCGCCCTGATGCGATTCTGCCGTCTCTCGGAGGACAGACGGGACTCAACCTTGCTGTTCAGCTTGCAAAAAAAGGTGTGCTTAAGGAATGTGATGTTGAAATTCTCGGAACGCGTTTTGAGGCTATTGAGCGCGCGGAGGACAGGGAAATGTTCAAGGAGCTTTGCGAAAAGCTCGGCGAGCCTGTTTTGCCGTCCGACATTTGCAGCAATCTTGAAGACGGTCTCAAAATAGCGGAGAAAATCGGTTATCCTGTTGTTCTCCGTCCTGCGTTTACTCTCGGCGGAACAGGAGGCGGTTTTGCCGATAATGAGGAAGAATGCCGCCTTATGCTTAAAAACGCTCTTGCACTTTCACCCGTAAATCAGGTGCTTGTTGAAAAAAGCATCAAGGGTTACAAGGAAATTGAATACGAGGTTATGCGTGACGCAAATGACACGGCAATCACCATTTGCAATATGGAAAATATTGATCCTGTCGGTATACATACGGGTGATTCGGTTGTTGTATGTCCGTCCCAGACTCTGACCAATAAGGAATATCATATGCTGCGCGATTCTGCGCTCCGTATTATACGTGAGCTTGAAATCGAGGGAGGCTGTAATGTTCAGTTTGCGCTTGATCCCCATTCTTTCAGATATTATCTTATTGAGGTTAATCCAAGAGTCTCGCGTTCATCCGCGCTTGCGTCAAAAGCGTCAGGCTATCCGATTGCGAGAGTCTCTGCCAAAATTGCCGTCGGTATGCACCTTGACGAAATTCAGATTGCCAACACTCCCGCCTCCTTTGAGCCTGCGCTTGACTATGTGGTTTCAAAGATAGCCCGTTTTCCGTTTGATAAGTTTGCGGACGCAAACAACAGTCTTAATACACAAATGAAGGCTACCGGAGAAGTTATGGCGATCGGCAGAACAATTGAGGAAAGCCTGCTCAAGGCGGTACGCTCGCTCGAAACCGGCGTCTGCCACCTTTATATGAGTAAATTTGACAGCTATTCAGTGCCACAGCTTCTTGATTATATAAAAATCGGTACCGACGACAGGCTTTATGCTATTGCGCAGCTTATAAGACTCAACGTTGATTTGATTCATATTTATAATGCAACAAAAATAGATATGTTCTTTATTGAAAAACTCAAGAACATAGTTGATTTTGAAAAGGTTTTAAAAGAAAAGAAAAAAGATGCCGAGGTACTCAGGAACGCGAAGAAAATGGGCGTTTCCGATAAATATATCGGAATGATGTGGGGAATGAGTGAAGCTGAGGTTTTTCGTATGCGCCGTGATGCAGGAATTTTTCCTGTTTACAAAATGATAGATACGTGCGCGTCGGAATTTGATTCATATGTTCCGTATTTTTATTCTACTTATGAGGATGAAAACGAAAGTATCGTTTCCGATAAAAAGAAAATAATCGTACTCGGCTCAGGACCTATCAGAATAGGACAAGGAGTAGAATTTGACTATTCGACAGTCCATGCTATCTGGTCAATCCGTGATGCAGGCTATGAAGCAATAATAATTAATAATAATCCGGAAACGGTTTCAACGGATTATACTACGTCGGACAAGCTTTATTTTGAGCCATTGACGGTTGAAGACGTAATGAATGTTATTGAGCTTGAAAAACCGATGGGCATAGTTGTTTCCCTCGGCGGACAGACGGCAATCAATCTTGCGCCGCCGCTCGACGCTTTGGGCGTTCCGATTATCGGTACGGATGTCAATGCTATTGATAAGGCTGAAAACAGGGATTCTTTTGAAAAGGTTATGACACAGCTCGGAATACCTCAGCCTAAGGGACTTGCCGTAACCGATATAGAAGAGGGAGTGAAGGTGGCGGAGAGCATAGGCTATCCTGTCCTTGTACGCCCTTCGTTTGTTCTCGGCGGCAGAGCGATGCAGATTGTTGCCAATGAGGAAAGTTTGCGCCATTATCTGCAGACGGCTGTTGAAATCAATACCGAGCAGCCTGTTCTTGTAGATAAATATATTATGGGACGTGAGCTTGAAGTTGACGCTATCTGCGACGGAAAGGACGTCTTCATTCCCGGAATTATGGAACACGTTGAAAAGACGGGTGTTCACAGCGGCGATTCAATCTCTGTCTATCCGACATTCAGCGTTCCGAAGTCCGTTAAAGATAAAATTATTGATTACACAGTAAAACTTGGAAAGGAAATCGGCATAATAGGATTGTTCAACATTCAGTTTATTGCTGATTCAAACGACGATGTTTATGTAATCGAGGTAAATCCGCGTTCATCGAGAACGGTTCCGTTTCTGTCAAAGGCTACGTCTGTTCCGATGGCACATATCGCTACACAGGTTATTCTTGGTCGTTCCTTAAAGGAACAGGGAATTGACGAGGTCTACCCGGCGGAGAAAAAGCGCTGGTATGTAAAAGCTCCGGCGTTTTCATTCTCAAAGCTTAAGGGTATGGATACTTACCTATCACCCGAAATGAAATCAACGGGTGAGGCAATCGGATATGACGATTCATTAACAAGAGCGCTTTACAAGGCAATACAGGCGAGCGGACTTAACGTATCAAACTATGGAACAGTACTTGTAACAATAGCCGATATGGACAAACCGGCGGCACTTCCTCTTATAAGACGTTTTTACGATTTAGGTTTTAATATTGAGGCAACGGAGGGAACTGCCAAATTTCTCAAAAAGCATGGAATACGCACTCGTGTCCGCGCAAAGCTTACGATTGACGGAAGCGATGAAATACTTACGGCGCTTCGTCAGGGTCATATAGCCTATGTAATAAATACGATAGATGTCAGCCACGGAGACAGTCATTCAGACGGATCTGAAATAAGGCGCGCAGCTGTTGAAAACAATGTAACGATGTTCACTTCACTCGATACGGTAAAGGTTCTTCTCGATGTTCTTGAGGAAATTACACTGGGTGTATCTACGATAGATGCGGAGTAATAGTAATTATGTATAAACAGGGAAAATATAGAATTTTATTAAATGAGCCTTTGACGGACGATGTTTATAAAATGGTGCTTAAGGGCGATACGCAGTATATCACGTCTCCGGGGCAGTTTATAAATATCGCTCTTGACGGAAAATTTTTGCGCCGTCCCATATCGGTGTGCGATTATGACGATGAAACGGTTACCGTGATATATAAGCTTGTCGGCGCAGGTACGGTGCAGATGAGTCGAATGGGACGGGAAGAAATGCTTGATTGTCTGACCGGTCTCGGTAACGGTTATGATATAAGCAAGTCAAAAAAACCTCTTGTCATAGGCGGAGGTGTTGGCGTTCCCCCGATGTATAATCTGACGAAATGTCTGCTTGCGGACGGACAGACGCCTACTGTAATTATCGGCTTCAATACAAAAAGTGAAATTTTCTATGAAAAAGAGTTCAGGGAACTCGGCGCCGAAGTACTTGTTGCTACTGTTGACGGCTCATATGGGGTAAAGGGCTTTGTTACAGACGCAATGCCAAAGAATTACGACTATTTTTATACCTGCGGACCTATACCGATGTTCAGAGCGATAAACAGCGTAGCCAAAACTTCCGGTCAGTTCAGTTTTGAAGAACGGATGGGATGCGGTTTCGGTGCTTGTATGGGCTGCTCCTGCAAAACAAAATACGGCAGTAAGCGTATATGCAAGGACGGTCCGGTTCTTGTCAGGGAGGAAATTATATGGTAGATTTATCTGTCAGTCTCTGCGGTATGAAGATGGACAATCCAATCGTTCCTGCAAGCGGAACTTTCGGATTCGGCAAAGAATTTAAGGAGTTTTACGATATAAATATTCTTGGCTCGTTTTCATTCAAGGGAACAACAAGGGAAGCACGTTTCGGAAATCCCACGCCCCGTATCGCCGAATGTACGTCGGGAATGATAAACGCAGTAGGTCTGCAAAATCCGGGTGTGCATCATGTTATTGCAAATGAGCTTCCCGAAATGAAAAAATATTTCAGAAAAAAGGTTATTGCGAATGTCAGCGGCTTTTCCGTTGAGGATTACGCATATACCTGCGCTCTGCTTGATAAGGAGGAACAGGTTGGAATTTTGGAGGTCAATGTCAGCTGCCCCAATGTTCACGGCGGCGGAATGAGCTTCGGTACGGATCCCAAATGTGCGGCAGAGGTCACTAAAGCGGTTAAGGCAGTAACAGCAAAACCTGTATTTATTAAATTGTCTCCTAATGTTACGGATATAGTTTCAATAGCAAAAGCGTGCGAAGAAGCCGGAGCGGACGGCATATGCCTTATAAATACGCTTCTCGGTATGAGAATAGATACAAAGCTCAGAAAGCCGGTTATTGCAAATAAAATGGGAGGTTTCAGCGGAGAGGCGGTTTTTCCCGTTGCGGTCAGAATGGTTTATCAGGTGTCCAAGGTATGCGGTATACCGGTTATGGGCTGCGGCGGAGTGGCATCGGCAGGAGATGTTATAGAAATGATGATGGCAGGAGCGACTGCCGTTCAGGTAGGCGCCGCAAATCTCATTAATCCGTATGCCTGCCGTGACATAATTGAGTCACTTCCTGCCGAATGTGAAAAACTCGGAATTACAAAAATAAGTGATATAATAGGAGTGGTAAACTGATGGGTAAGGATGTTATTGTAGCATGCGATTTCAGCAGCGCAAAGGCAACGTTTGATTTCCTCGATTTGTTTCATAAAGAGGAAAGAAAGCCGTTTGTCAAAATCGGAATGGAGCTTTATTATGCCGAAGGTCCTTCGATAGTAAGGGAAATCAAGAAAAGGGGGCATAAAATTTTTCTCGATTTGAAGTTGCACGATATTCCGAATACGGTAAAAAAAGCTATGGCGGTTCTTTCCTCTCTTGACGTTGATATGACGAATCTTCATGCCGCAGGCACAGGTAAGATGATGGAAGCCGCTCTTGAAGGGCTTACAAAAGAAGACGGAACAAGACCGTTGCTTATTGCGGTTACACAGCTTACTTCGACAAGCGAGGAAAGAATGCAAAATGAACTGCTGATAAGCGCTTCAATAAACGATACCATTGTTAAATACGCCGAAAATGCAAATGCGGCAGGACTTGACGGCGTAGTCTGTTCGCCGCTTGAAGCGGGAATGGTTAAGAAGGCTTGTGGCAAAGATTTTATCACCGTTACGCCGGGAGTGCGTTTCGCAGACGGTGACGTGGGCGATCAGGCAAGAGTTACCACTCCCAAAAAGGCAAAGGAAATAGGCTCGGATTATATAGTCGTCGGCAGACCGATAACGCAGGCAACTGATCCCGTAGCCGCTTACCGACGTTGCTGCAATGAATTTATAGATTGATCGGAGGTTGATTTTGTGAAAATTACAGAGGAAAAAATAGCAAAAAATCTGCTTTCAATAAAAGCGGTTTTTCTGAGACCCGAAGAGCCTTTTACATGGGCGTCTGGAATCAAAAGTCCCATTTACTGTGATAACCGTTTAACCCTGTCTGCGCCTGAGGTCAGAAAAGACGTTGAAGAGGGACTCGCGGAGACGGTTAAGGAAAAATTCCCCGAGGCTCAAATCCTTATGGGAACTTCAACCGCAGGCATAGCACACGCTGCTATAACCGCGTCGATACTTGATATGCCGATGGGATATGTTCGTTCCGGACACAAGGATCACGGCAGACAAAATCAAATTGAGGGCAGGCTTGAAAGAGGACAAAAAGTAGTGGTTATTGAAGATCTCATCTCAACAGGCGGCTCTGTTCTTGAGGTTGTTGACGTTCTTCGTGAGGCAGGCGCGGATGTTCTCGGTGTAGCTTCTATATTTACCTATGGTATGCAGAAAGGAAAAGACAGACTCAGCAGTGCCGGAGTTGTAAACTACAGTCTTTCAAATTTTGTTACGCTTATAGAGGTTGCGGCGAAAGAGGGCTATATTAAAGAAAACGATATAAGAAAGCTCAGAGCCTTTATAAAAAATCCGTCTGATCCGTCCTGGATGGAATTATAACGTTAGGAGAAAAATTATGCGTCATCTTTTGGATACAACGGATTTATCCGTTGAGGAAATTGACAGTTTAATTGCGCTCGCCGCCGATATAATTGAAAATAAAACAAAATATGCTCATATATGCGACGGCAAAAAGCTTGCGACGCTCTTTTTTGAGCCAAGCACACGAACACGCCTTTCGTTTGAAGCGGCAATGATGGAGCTTGGAGGAAACGTCATCGGTTTTTCCGAAGCAAACACAAGCTCCACATCAAAGGGCGAATCGGTGGGGGATACGGTTAAAATGGTTTCCTGCTATGCGGATATAATCGCAATGCGCCATCCGCTTGAGGGCGCGCCGAGAGTGGCAACGTATAAAAGCGATATTCCCGTTATTAACGCAGGCGACGGAGGGCATAGCCACCCGACGCAGACGCTGACAGATCTTCTTACGATATACCGGGAAAAGGGAAGATTTAATAATCTCACAATCGGTCTTTGCGGTGATTTGAAGTTTGGCAGAACTGTTCACAGTCTTATTAAGGCAATGTGCCGCTACAGCAATATTAAATTTGTTCTTATTTCTCCAAAAGAATTATCTGTTCCCGATTATATCAAAACAGATTATCTTGAAGAAAAGGGAATGGAATATTTTGAAACGGAGAAAATGGAGGATGTTATGCCTGAACTGGACATTCTCTATATGACGCGCATACAACGCGAGCGTTTCTTTTCGGAAGATGAATATTTGAAGCATAAGGACGCGTTTATTCTTGATACAGGAAAGCTTAAAACGGCAAAAAGCGATTTAACTATAATGCACCCGCTCCCAAGGGTAAATGAAATCACAACAGATGTTGACGATGATCCGCGCGCGAAATACTTTGTTCAGGCGCTTAATGGAAAATATATCCGTATGGCACTTATCATAACGCTTCTCAAATGGGCAGGGGGTTTAGCTGATGAAAATTGAAAAAATAGAAAACGGATATGTTCTGGACCATATTGCGGCAGGAAAGGGAATGGAAGTATATAACGCTCTGGAACTTGAAAAACTTTCGTGCCAGGTGGCGATAATACAGAATGCTAAATCACAAAAGCTCGGCAAAAAAGACATAATCAAGGTAAATGAGCTTATTGATTTAAACTTTGATGTCCTCGGCTTTATCGATCCCGATATAACCGTAAACGTTATCA
>CANPXD010000047.1 GCA_947585615.1 uncultured Clostridia bacterium | reverse complement strand
ACAATTTTAAAAACAATATAAAAGAAAGACAAGACGCCATTCAATCATATCAAGTACCTGAACGCGAAGTTGCTTCTGAGCAGCCTGAGCAAACGCAATCGGCAGAGGAACAAACAACATAAATTAAAAGGAATAAAAAATGAAAATTGGCGTTGTGGGACTGCCTAATGTTGGCAAAAGCACCCTGTTTAATGCAATCACTGAGGCTGGTGCCGAAAGCGCCAAAAACGGAAACGATGTAACCATTATTGAAAAAAAAACTCGGTGTGCGTCAAAGGTGCGCATAACGGGCAAGGGCAGGTGCAATGTTACAAACGCCTGCTTTGACCTTGAAGAGCTTGTTTCAAATGTTGTGACCAATCCGCGCTTTCTTTATTCGGCGTTTTCAAATTTTATGCCGTATGACACAATAGAATTTCTTAAAAAAATGGGCGTCGAAACTAAAATTGAAAGGGGAGGCAGAGTCTTTCCTGTTTCCGACTGCGCGGCAGATGTTGCCGATGCGCTCGTTAGATATGCCGTTGAAAGCGGTGCGAAAATAAAAAACGGCAGAGCAGTCGGTTTTAATATGGAAAACGGGTTGATAAAGGCTGTTGTTTTAGAAAACGGAGACAAAGTGCAGTGCGACTGCGCGGCAGTTTGCACAGGAGGAAAGAGTTATCCTTCCACCGGCTCAACGGGAGACGGATACCGCCTTGCAATATCTGCTGGACACACAATCGAAAAAATCAGACCTTGTTTATCATCGCTTGTCTGTATCAACGATTTTATTCCCGAGCTTCAGGGCTTAAGCCTGAAAAATGTTGCGGTAAGACTGCTCAGAAACGGCAAGACAGTATATTCGGATTTTGGCGAAATGCTGTTTACCCATTATGGTGTAAGCGGACCGGTTATTCTTTCGGCGTCGAGTCACATAAAAAATTCGGATGACGCGGAATATACCGTTGTGATAGATTTAAAGCCCGCGCTTGACGAAAAAATGCTCGACAAAAGGATATTGCGTGATTTTCAGGATAACATAAACAGGAATTTTAATCATTCTTTATACGCGTTACTCCCCAGAAAGCTTATACCCGTTATTGTTGAAAAGAGCGGTATAGAGCCGTTTGCCAAAGTCAACGAAATCGACAGGAAATCTCGGTTGAGACTTGGAAAAGTAATAAAAAATTTTGAAATAAATGTAAAGGAATTGTACGATATTGACGCTGCCATTGTTACAGGCGGAGGAGTAAATGTTCGTGAAATTGAGCCGAAAACAATGAAATCAAGGCTTGTCGATAATCTCTATTTTGCCGGAGAGGTTATTGATGTTGACGCGTATACGGGCGGTTTTAATCTGCAGATAGCTTTTTCAACCGGCGTCCTGTGCGGTCAGAGTATGTGAAAAAACGGAGAGGAATTTTTATGATTAATGTAGCGATAGACGGTCCTGCCGGAGCAGGGAAAAGTTCAATTGCAAAAGCCGCGTCTAAAAAACTCGGCTTTATCTATGTGGATACAGGCGCGCTTTACAGAGCGATAGCACTCAACGCTGTCCGTTTCAACGCTGTTGATGATAATGACGCGCTTGTTAAAATGCTTGACAGTACATCAATCAGTCTAACCTTTGATGAAAGCGGAGCACAACGTGTAATTCTGAACGGTGAGGATGTTTCATCGCTTATAAGAACGCCTGAAATTTCGATGAGCGCTTCAAAGATTTCCGCAGTGCCTCAAGTGCGTGCTTTTCTTCTTGAACTTCAAAGGGATATTGCCTTAAAAAACGATGTCATTATGGACGGCAGAGATATAGGAACAGTCGTTCTGCCTAAGGCCGACGTAAAAATATTTCTAACTGCCACTCCCGAATGCAGGGCACAGAGAAGATACAGAGAGCTTATTGAAAAGGGTGAAAACGTTACCTTCGAGGAAGTTCTTGCAGATGTAAACCAACGTGATTATCTGGACAGCAATCGCGAAATTGCTCCTCTAAGACCATGTGAAGATTCCGTTATCGCGGATACCACGGGAAAAAATCTTGATGAAAGTGTTGAAATGATAATAGATATTATTAAAGGTGAATGTGATGAAAGAATTTGATTATTCAGTTGTCAGACATTATAAATTTTACGGGTTTGTCAAAAAGGTGTTTGGTCCGATATTCAGACTTGTTTATAAACTAGAATTCAAAGGACTTGAAAATGTGCCCGCAGACACGGATAAAAGATACATAGTTGCAATCAATCATACCTGCGCATTTGATCCCGTATTTGTTGCAATACCGAAAAATGTTCCGCCGCTTCATTTTATGGCGAAGGCGGAGCTTTTCAAAAATCCGATCGTCGGCTGGGTTATTGAACATCTGTATGGTTTTCCCGTTAAGCGCGGAAAGGGAGACACCTCTGCTATTGAATACGGAGAAAAGATTATTACTGAAGGACACGTTATGGCGATCTGTCCTGAGGGAAAAAGGGTTAAGGATAAAGACGGCGTTCCGCAGAAAGCAAAATCAGGCGTTGCCATTGTTGCAAAGGCTACCGGCGCTTCCGTTCTCCCTGTAGCTATTTGCTGTGACGGCCCGATAAAAGCCGGAAAAAAAGTTACAGTTTCTTATGGAAAAATGCTGTCACTCTCGGACCTTGGACTTAATAATGAGGATTCAGCGGTAAGCGACATAAAGAGGGCGGCAAATATGGTTATGGACAGTATTACCGCACTCTGGGAGGCGGAGAAAATTGGAAATTAAGCTTGCAAAAACCGCCGGCTTCTGTTTTGGCGTTGACCGTGCCGTGAATCTTGTTTACAGCCTTATCGACAAAGGCGAAAAGGTCTGCACGCTTGGACCGATCATTCACAACCGGCAGCTTGTTGAAGATTTGGACAGAAGGGGAGTAAAAACAATTGAATCTCCGTCTGAATGTGAAGAAGGCTACAAAATCGTTGTCAGAACGCACGGCGTAGAAAAATGTGTTATCAATGAAATCAAAAACAAGGGCACGGAGTATGTTGACGCTACTTGTCCTTTTGTGCTTAAAATTCACAAAATTGTAAGTGAACGCTCTGCAGAAACTGTTACGCTTATCGCTGGCGACGAGAATCACCCTGAGGTTATGGGAATCCGTTCTTTTTGTACGGGCAGAAGCTATGTTTTTAAAAACGAATCCGAGCTTCAAAAAATTATTTCCGAGGAAAAAATTTTTCCCTCAGATAAAGTTATTTGTGTTTCACAGACCACTTTCAGTCTTGATGAATGGAAAAAATGTAAAAAAATTTTGAAAAAAGTATATACAAATTGTGAAATATTTGATACAATATGTTGTGCAACATCCGATAGGCAGGAAGAGGCGCGTTCCTTATCTAAGGAATGTGATGCCATGATTGTCGTCGGAGGTCGCCATTCATCAAATACTTGTAAGCTGAGAGACGTATGCGCTGAAAACACGCCGACGTTTCTTATTGAAACTGCGGCGGAGCTTTCCGATATTGATTTTTCTTCTTACAGTGTAGTTGGTGTAACAGCCGGGGCATCGACACCCTCGGTCATTATCAAGGAGGTACTCAAAACCATGTCCGAAGAAATTAAAGAAAAGGAAGTTGAAGCAGCTGAAGAAGTTGCGGAGACAGCAGAAATCGCTGATAAGGCCAAAACGGCTGCTGTCGACGTTTCTGCTGATGGCGAGACAACCTTCGCAG
Organism: uncultured Clostridia bacterium; assembly: GCA_947585615.1. Classification (GTDB taxonomy): domain Bacteria; phylum Bacillota; class Clostridia; order Oscillospirales; family Acutalibacteraceae; genus Eubacterium_R. Next base: position 11,635 of record CANPXD010000047.1, on the reverse strand, counting down.
AAATGCTCGAACAGTCATTCAGTGATGATGACACAAGCAAGATCGTAAAGGGTATCGTTGTAAACATTACTCCTACAGAAGTTTTTGTAGACGTCCCAGGCAGAAAGCAGACAGGCGTTATTGCCGCAGAGGATCTTTCGTCCGAGCCGTTTGAAAAGTGCGAAGATGTTGTATCCGTAGGCGATGAACTTGACCTTATCATTATGAAAACAGATGATCAGGATGGTGTTCTTAAGCTTTCAAAAAAACTGACAGACGCTTTCAAGGGTTGGGATGAAATCGTTTCAGCCAAGGAAGCGGATGAAATTCTTGAGGGAACAGTTGTTGCCGTTATCCGCGGAGGTGTTCTTGTAAATGTCAAGGGAACACGTGTGTTTGTTCCTGCATCCCTCACGGGTATTCCGCGTAATCAGGATTTGAACATCCTTAAAGACACTACGGTTCGCTTCAAGATTATTGACCTGAATCAGTCCAGAAGAAGAGCTGTCGGTTCAATCAGAACAGTCATCAATGAGGAAAGAAAAGCGGCACGTGAAGCAGCTTGGGAAAAGCTTGAAGAGGGTATGGTGCTCACAGGAACTGTCAAGTCTCTTACAAGCTACGGTGCTTTTGTTGACATCGGCGGTATCGACGGTATGATTCATATAAGCGAGCTTTCATGGACTCGTATCAAACATCCGTCGGAAGTTGTAAATGTCGGCGATCAGGTAGAGGTTACAATCAAAGCGCTTGACAATGAGACAAGAAAAATCTCACTTGGCTTCAAAAAGATTGAAGATAATCCTTGGGAAATACTTAAGAGGGATTATCCGGTCGGCACGGATGTTGAAGCTAAAGTTGTCGGTATTGCCGCATTCGGTGCATTTGCGAACATAATTCCCGGAATTGACGGACTTATCCATATAAGTGAAATCAGCTATGAACGTGTTAAAACGCCTGCCGATGTCCTCAGTATCGGCGACGAAATCAAGGCAAGAATTACCGAGATTGATTTTGAAAGAAAACGCGTCAGCCTTTCAATGAAAGCTCTTCTTGAAAAGCCCGAGGAGAAAATAGAAGCTCTTGCGGATGAACAGCCTGAAGAGGCAGAAAATGCCGAGGCTTCCGAAACGCAAACAGAGGAATAATTACTTAATCATATGCGAACCGCCTGAGCGTAGCCCAGGCGGTTTTTTCATCTTTTGTTATTATTCAAAAAACAGTGAATCAATAAGATTGTTATAAATTTTTACTGGATTTTCAACAAATTTGTCTTTAATCAGGATTGCCTGTTCCTCTGTCGGCGCGTTGAGCTTTAACACCATAAAATCAACACCTTTGTCTGTTATGTGCATCGTAATATCGTAACCGTTTTCGGTTTTTACAAGATCAACTTTGTTTTCCTTGATAAAAATTTCCTTTTCGGCAAGCTTCATCGCGATTTTCACGCTTTTTTCTCTGATTGTCAGCGGAAGATCTTTTTCAACCATTTCAATGAGCTTTTCACTTTTTATCGGTGCGGAAAGATATCCGTTTTCATCCTCGGTTATGATTTTATCTCTTAATAACCTTGAAAATGCTTCCGTTACCTCAAAATAGTTGGCAATTCCACCTTCTGCCATAGCGTCGCATATGTTTTTTTTGGTAAGCTTTACCTTAGATTTTGCAACAGCGTAGCATATTATCGCGTTAATATCGCCCTTTGAGCGAAGTCCGCCCGGTTCAATGCCGTATGTATATGCGTCAAAAATTAAATTTCTGTCCTGATTTTCACTCATAATAACAACTCCTATGCAAAAACTATATTAACATAATATTTACTCACTTGCAAAGGTTTTTAATATATATTATAATGAAACCGCAAGAATTATAAATGAAAAGGAGATCATTAAAATGGCAGAAATTACAAAGGATACGATTATCGGCGATGTACTGGACATTTGCCCCGAAACGGCTCCGCTCTTTCTAGAAATGGGAATGCACTGCCTCGGCTGTCCCGCATCAAGGGGAGAGTCAATAGAGGAAGCTTGTGCCGTTCATGGAACCGACGCCGATGAGCTTGTATCAAAAATCAACGAAGTTATAAGCGGTAAGTAATGATTAAACTGACGCGGAGACTTGCTGCCGTGGCACACCTTGTCAGAGAAGATACCATTCTTGCGGATATTGGGTGTGACCACGGTTTTCTTCCCGTTTATCTGCTTCAAAACGGAAAAATTAAAAGCGCCGTGGCTTCCGACATCAATCTGGGACCGCTGAACGCCTGTAAGGCTATTGTTCAGGAGACTGAGCTTGAAAGCAAGGTCAAATGCGTGATTTGTGACGGACTCAGCGGAATAGGAGAAAACGAATGCGATGATGTTGCAATATGCGGCATGGGCGGAGAATTGATTGTTAAGATACTTTCTCAGTGCGAATGGATTAAAAACAGTAAAAAGCACTATATATTTAATCCTATGACGCATCCTGAGATTCTTCGTCGTTATCTTTGCGAAAACGGCTTTGAGATAGGAAAAGATATTATTGTTAAAGAGGGAAAAAGATTTTACAGTGTTTTTGAAGCTGCGTATACGGGAAAAATCGCAGACCATAATGAAATCTATTATTATTTAGGAAATATTGATAATTTTGAACATAAAGATTATTTCAGACACCTTCTGAATTATCTCGAAAAGAAAGCAAGGGGCGGTAACGTTTCCGATGAAGTGATTTCCGCCTTTAAGGGATTACTATGACTACTGCTGAAAACATATACGATTACATAAATACCATTGCACCGTTTGAAACTCAAGAAAAATGGGACAATGCCGGCTTCCTTGTCGGTAACTTGCACAAAGCGGTAAGAAAGGCTTTGGTATGTCTCGACGTAACTAAAGCGGCGGCGGAATTTGCCGCTCGGATCGGGGCGGATCTTATTATTTCGCATCACCCGATAATTTTCAAGCCGATCAGCCGCCTTTTGAATGACAGCGCTGTTTACATCTGCGTTGAAAATAATATTGCCGTGATTTCTGCGCATACAAACTATGACATTGCCGCTGACGGAATTAATAAAAAACTTGCAGAAATAATCGGTCTTAAAAACATACGGCAGGTGGATAACTCGTTTATTGTAACGGGCGAACTTGACGGAGAAATGAGTATAGATGATTTTGCTGTCTATGTAAGCGACATACTTGATTGTCACGGACTGCGTTATACCGATACGGAAAAGCCTGTCAGAACAGTAGCCGTCGGAGGCGGAGCTTGTGCGGAATACATTGATATTGCAATAAAAAATGCAGACTGTTTTCTTACGGGCGAAATGAAATACCACGAAATACTTGATTGCGCCGAGAGCGGCTTTGCCGTTATCAGTGCGGGTCATTTTGAGACGGAATACAAGCCGTTTATGGCTGTTGCCGAAAAACTTAAAAATAAATTCAGGGATGTTGAATTTATATGCTTTAATCAAAAAAATCCGATAGAGGCGGTATGATATGGCGTTAGACGGTATTTTCCTTCATCATATCAAAAACGAAATAGAAAAATTCGCCGTCGGAGCGCGGATAGAAAAACTGCACCAGCCGTCAAAAGATGAGCTCGTTCTTTCTTTGCGCTCAAGAATGGGCGCAAAAAAACTTCTGTTGTCATGCAGAGCCGACAGCGCAAGAATTCATTTCACTGAGTATCCTCCTCAGAATCCCGAAAAACCGCCGATGCTCTGTATGTTGTTTAGAAAACATCTTACGGGTGCAAGGATTACTTCCGTTGTGCAGAACGGACTTGAAAGAATACTCTTAATTAACACCGAATCCTTAAATGAACTCGGGGACAGGACAGGATTTACGATTGCAGTCGAAATTATGGGTAGATACAGCAACATTATTCTGCTTGATTCTCAGGGAAAAATAGTTGATGCTTTCAAGAGAATCGATGAAAGCAAATCACAGGTGCGCTGTATACTGCCGGGGCTGATGTATGAAGCTCCGCCTGCCCAGGATAAGTTGAATATACTTGAAGATGATTTTACGGAAATAAAACGCAGAATCCTTCAAAGCAAAAAAATACCCTCAAAGGCATTTCAGGATACAGTTCTCGGCGTATCACCGATTGTCTGCCGTGAATACGAAAACGGCGTTTCTCTCGAACAGATAAAAAATTATGCTCAATTTCCTGTTCCCACGGTTGTTTCGGGTGATGCTCCGATGGATTTTGCCTTTATGCCCGTTAAACAGTATGGCTCGCTTGTTTCTGTTAAGGAATTTCCTGATTTTTCATCTCTTCTTGATTTCTTTTATTATGAAAAGGTGAGAAGTGACAGAATACGCCAACGTTCCGGTGAACTTTTAAAAATGTTGAGAAATCTTCAGGAACGTGCAATCCGCAAAGCGGCTAACAGAAAAAAGGAACTTGCAGACTGTGCGGACAGGGAAAAATTCAGAATCTACGGCGACCTGCTTGTTACCAATCAGTATTCACTTCAAAAGGGCGCGCCTTATTATGACCTTGAAAATTATTATAACGATGGTAAGATAATAAGAGTGCCTGTTGATGCAAGTCTTTCCCCGTCTCAGAATGCGCAGAAGTATTACAGAGAATACAGAAAAAAGCAGATTGCCGAGGAAAAGCTTTCCGAATTTATACGTTCCGCGGAAGAGGAAGCATATTATCTCGAAACGGTTATTGATTCGCTCCTGAGATCACAGACGGATGCTGAAATAACCGAAATAAAAAACGAACTTGCCGATTCGGGTTTTATTAAGAATCGTTCCGCAAAGTCCGCAAAAAAGAGCAAGCCGCTCGGACCTATGGAATATGAATCAACAGAGGGATACAGAATTTTTGTCGGCAGAAATAATGTTATGAACGACAGGCTCACTCTTAAAACAGCCAAAAACTACGATCTTTGGTTTCATACAAAGGAAACAGCCGGCTCTCATGTTGTTGTTTCAAACGATGGCAGAGCGTTTACGGAAAAAGTCATACGAGAAGCGGCCCTCCTTGCCGCATACCACAGCGCTGCAAGAGAATCCTCAAATGTACCTGTTGATTATACAATTATAAAGAATGTTAAAAAGCCATCCGGCGCTAAGCCGGGTAGAGTTATTTATAACGATTATAAAACGGAGTTTGTTACACCCGATTTAAAGGAAATTGAAAGGATAAAAAGAATTGTTTAACGTAGCAGTAATTCTCGGCGCGGGAAACGGCACAAGAATGGGAATGGACAAAAGCAAAATGCTTCTTGAAATCGGCGGAAAAACCGTTATAGAAAGAAGCGTTGAGGCATTTTTGGATATGCCGGAAATAGATGAAATTATAGTTGTCTGCCGTGAAAGTGATATAAAGGTTTTTTCGGAACTGCTGCCTGATGAGAGCGTTTCTTTTGTTATAGGAGGAGATACTCGGCAACAGAGCGTTATTAACGCCGTTGCGGCGATAGACGAGTGCGACTATATCATCATTCACGACGGTGCGCGTCCCCTTGTTACTCAAAAGTCAATTATAAATACTCTTGATAAGGCGATGATGTACGGGGCGGCGGCAACGGGTGTAGCTGTAAAGGACACGATTAAATTTGTTGACGGGAATATGAAAATTACGGATACTCCTGACAGGAATGCGCTCGTTTCAATTCAGACGCCTCAGATTTTCAGCTTTAATCTGTTTAAAAAGGCTCTTGAAAAAGCAATGAAAAGCAATGCCGATTATACGGACGATTGCCGTCTCGTTGAGGTTTTCGGCGCTGAGGTCTATGCAGTTTCGGGAGATTATGATAACATTAAAATTACAACACCTGACGATGTTGCGATTGCTGAAAATATATTAAGAATAAGAGGGAAACTTTGATGAGAATAGGTCATGGATATGATGTTCACCGTTTTGCGGTCGGAAGAAAATGTATCATCGGAGGCGTTGATATTCCAAATGATAAAGGACTTCTCGGTCATTCAGATGCCGATGTTCTGCTTCATGCAATTGCCGATGCCCTTCTCGGTGCAGCGTCAATGGGCGATATAGGGCATCTTTTTCCCGATACTGACGAAGCATACAAAAACGCGGACAGTCTTGTTTTGCTTTCAAAAGTCACTGAAGCGATAGCAGAAAAAGGGTATAGAATCATCAATATAGATTCTACCGTTGTCGCTCAGGCACCGAAGCTTGCCCCTTACATAACACAAATGCGCGATAATATTGCAAGAGCGTGCTGCTGTTCCGCCGATTGTATTTCGGTAAAGGCAACAACAGAAGAAAAGCTTGGGTTCACCGGTGCAATGCAGGGAATAGCCGCGCATGCCGTTTGCCTGATTGACGGAATGGTTCATTCTGCACTGTGATATTTAGGTTTTAAAAAGATGATTTATGAAAACATTATAAAATCAGTGCCGATAAATAAAGGGTGGTCTGCCGATAAAAAATATCACGTATGGGATAAAAACGGCGGGGATTATCTTTTGCGTATATCCTCTGCTGATAAACGCGGCGGAAAAAGCAAAAGCTTTGCCTTGACGAAACTACTGGCTCAAAGAAACATTTCAATGTCATTCCCGATTGAATTCGGTATATGCGAGAACGGTGTGTATTCAATCTGGCATTGGATTGACGGCAGGGATGCGTCGGAAGTTATTCCTGTTTTGTCTTTCTCAAAATAGTACGAGTACGGGTATGAAGCAGGCAGAATCTTAAAACGTCTTCATTGTATTCCGGCTTCTGAAAATCAGACTCCCTGGGATGTCCGTTTTAACGCCAAAATGGATAAAAAGATTAGAATGTATCAGGCGTGTGCGCTCAAGTATGAAAACGGCGAAAGATTTGTCGAATATATCGCTGAAAACAGGAAGTTGCTCACAGCGCGTCCGCAATTTTATCAGCACGGAGATTATCATAGAATTCTGGAGACTTCTTGCGCTATATATTTCAAGCAATACTTTATCTTCACTGCCATGGGCCATCCCTTATGGGGATTCTGAAATTCAGATTATGAAAAATCAAGCTCGTGAAATTCTGAAATGGTATAACAATATGAATGATTTTGTGCCCCTATGGTACAGAGGAAAATGCAGATAATTATTAAGAAACCGCAGAAATACGCGGTTTTTAATTTTACTGCGCTGTGTCTGCTTTAAAATATTTGAGATAATTTTAACATATTTTGTTAAATATTTGCAAACACTATTGACAAATGGAAAAATCTTGCTAAAATAGTATTTAGCACTCAGAGGTCAAGAGTGCTAACTCAATGTAAAATAATATACAGAGGTGAATTCTTATGAATGTAAAACCACTTGCAGACAAGGTATTGCTCACTCCCGTAGAAGCGGAGGAGACAACTGCTTCGGGACTTTTCATTGCTGCTTCTGCGCAGGAGAAACCCGAATTTATGAATGTTGCCGCAGTCGGACCGGGAACAGATGAAAATCCGATGACCGTAAGCGTAGGCGATAAGGTTATAATTACGAAATACAGCGGCACAGAGGTCAAGGTTGACGGTGTTGAATATACTATCGCTTCCGTTAAAGACATTCTTGCAGTAATCGAATAAGGAGGAAATTGTTTTATGGCAAAGGATATTATTTTCGGGGAAGACGCCCGTAAAGCTCTTCAGAGCGGTATTGATAAACTTGCGGATACCGTAAAAATCACGCTCGGACCGAAGGGCAGAAACGTTGTTCTTGATAAAAAATACGGCGCTCCTCTCATTACAAATGACGGCGTTACAATCGCAAAGGAAATAGAACTTGAAAACCCGTTTGAGAATATGGGTGCTCAGCTCGTTAAAGAGGTTTCGTCAAAAACTAACGATGATGCAGGCGACGGCACAACAACGGCAACGCTTCTTGCTCAGGCTCTTGTCAGAGAGGGTATGAAAAATGTTGCGGCAGGTGCAAACCCGATGGTAGTCAAGAACGGTATAAAGGCAGCCGTCGACGCCGCCGTAGATGCCGTTAAGGTTACTTCACAGCAAGTAAAGGGCAATGACGATATTGCAAGAGTTGCAACCGTTTCCGCTTCCGACGAATATGTGGGCTCTCTTATCGCAGACGCTATGGATAAGGTTTCGGCAGACGGCGTTATCACAATTGAGGAGTCAAAGACTGCCGACACCGTTTGCGAGGTGGTTGAGGGTATGCAGTTTGACCGTGGATATATCAGTCCATATATGGTAACAGACACAGACAAAATGGAAGCTGTTATCGACGACGCACTCATTCTTATCACGGATAAGAAAATTTCTGTCGTTCAGGATATTCTTCCTCTTCTCGAATCTGTTCTTAAGAGCGGACAGAAGCTTGTAATAGTTGCTGAGGACGTTGAGGGCGAGGCACTCCAGACGATTCTTCTCAACAAGCTGCGCGGAACGTTCACTTGCGTTTGCGTTAAAGCACCGGGATTCGGTGACAGAAGAAAAGATATGCTTCAGGATATTGCCATCCTTACAGGCGGTCAGGTTATCACTTCCGATCTTGGAATTGAACTTAAGGACGCAACTATGGATATGCTCGGAAAGGCACGCCAGGTTAAGGTTACTAAGGAAAACACTATTATTGTTGATGGTGCAGGCTCAGGCGATGAAATCAAGGCGCGAATCGGTCAGATAAGAACTGCTATTGAAACGAGTACATCCGAATTTGACAAGGAAAAGCTTCACGAACGTCTTGCCAAAATGGCAGGCGGCGTGGCCGTTATTAAAGTCGGCGCTGCAACCGAAACGGAAATGAAAGAGAAGAAGCTTCGCATAGAGGACGCTCTCGCGGCAACCAAGGCGGCTGTTGAAGAAGGTATAGTTGCAGGCGGCGGTGTTGCACTTATCAATGCGATCCCTGCTGTTGAAAAACTCCTTGACACTGAGGACGCCGATTTCAAGACAGGCGTTTCCATAGTTCTCAAAACGCTTGAAGAGCCGCTTCGCCAGATTGCTTCAAATGCAGGTCTTGAAGGTTCTGTTATTGTTGATAAAATCAAGTCTGCAAACAAGGACGGTTATGGCTATAACTTTGCCACAAACGAATATTGCGATATGATTGAAAGCGGTATTGTTGATCCCGCGAAGGTTACGCGCTCCGCTATCCAGAACGCTGCATCCGTCGCGGCAATGGTGCTCACAACAGAGTCACTGGTTACGGACATTAAAGACCCACAGGCTGACGCTGCCGCAAATGCCGCGGCTATGGCTGCTGCACAGGGCGGAATGTATTAAATAAAACATATAAAAAGCAGAGCTTCGGCTCTGCTTTTTTGTTTCAAAAATTTTTTGCGGGAAAAATGTTGACAAATGAAGATTTGGAGATTATAATTTTTATACTGTTAATTATATTTAAACACATTGACGGGAACAAAAAGCGGTTTTTCCTTTTTTCAGAGAACTGGCGGTCGGTGCAAGTCAGCAGAAGATGAATCGTAATATCCTCCCCGAGTGGCTGCGCTGAAAGTAGATATAGTAAGTGCAGACGGCAGCATCCGTTAAAATTGCAGTGAATGTATGTTCATATAAGTGCATCAGCAGTGATGAAAAAGAGTGGTACCGCGGTGTTTTATCGTCTCTTTGCCTTTGGCAGAGAGGCGTATTTTTATACTAATTTTGCAAAGGAGCTTTCACTATGAATAATTGTATTGAAATCCGTTGGCACGGCAGAGGAGGTCAGGGCGCTAAAACCGCCGCGCTTCTTCTTGCGGATGTTGCGTTTAAAACGGGACGTTTCGTTCAGGGCTTTCCCGAGTACGGTCCGGAAAGAATGGGTGCGCCGATAACCGCATATGATCGAATAAGCACCAATGAAATCAGAGTGCATTCAAATATTTATAAACCCGACTTCGTGGCGGTTGTTGATGAAAGTCTGCTTGATGCGGTTGACGTAACTGACGGCTTGCGCGCGGACGGCGGAATACTTATTAATACGGCTAAGAGCAAGGACGATATAATGAGTAAACTAAAAGGCTATAAAGGAAATGTCTATACCATAGACGCAAGAAAAGTATCCGTTGCTTGTTTGGGGAAGTATTTTCCAAATACGCCCATGCTTGCCGGAATTGTAAAAATATCAGGCGTTATGGAATGGCACAAGTTTCTTGAGGAAATGGAAATTTCATTCAGGCATAAATTTTCTTCAAAGCCTGAGGTAATCGACGGTAATATGAATGCTCTCAAAATGGCGTTCAACGAGGTTAAGTGAGGAGGTTTTGCAATGAAATCCGATGTAAAAAAACTTGGTCTTGACTGCAAATGGCAGGATTTAACCGAGGGAATGCAGATATACGGTCCAATGACGTCCAAGGAGTTTAATACAGGTGAGTGGACGTCTGTTAAGCCTTTGCTCAACGAGGATTTATGTATTCACTGTCTTATGTGCGTACCTGTTTGCCCCGATAGTGTTATTCCCGTAAAGGACGGCAAACGCGGTGAATTTGATTACGACCACTGCAAGGGCTGCGGCATTTGCGTGAAAGCCTGTCATACGGGCGCTATAACTATGAAAGGAGTAAAATGATATGTCGAGAAGAGATCGTTTAAGCGGAAACGAAGCGGTGGCAGAAGCGCTCCGTCAGATAAATCCTGATGTGATGGCGGCTTTTCCGATTACTCCGTCAACAGAAATACCGCAGTATTTTTCAAAGCTTGTCGCGGACGGACTGGTGGATTCCGAGTTCATTCCCGTTGAGTCCGAGCATTCCGCAATGTCCGCAGTAATTGGCGCTGAAGCCGCCGGTGCAAGATCCGTTACGGCAACGTCTTCTGCCGGTATGGCGCTTATGTGGGAGGAACTTTATCTTGCAGCGTCAAACAGGCTTCCCTGTGTGCTTACGCTTGTAAACAGAGCGCTTTCGGGGCCTATCAACATCAACTGTGATCACAGTGATTCAATGGGCGCAAGAGATTCGGGCTGGATACAGATTTACGCCGAAAACAATCAGGAGGTTTACGATAACCTTGTTATGGCTTACAGAATCGGTGAGCATAAGGATGTGCGCCTTCCCGTTATGATTTGCCAGGACGGCTTTATCACGTCTCACGCTGTTGAAAATATCAATCTTCTTGAGGATAAGGATGTAAAGGTTTTTGTTGGCGAATATGAGCCTGAGAATTATCTTCTCAATCCCGAATGTCCTATGGCACTCGGTCCGTACAGTGTTACCAATTATTATTTTGAGGCAAAAAGAGCACAGGCGGAGGCAATGAAACACGCCAAAAATGTTATTCTTGAAATTGCCGATAAATACGCGAAAATCAGTGGCAGGCAATACGGTCTGTTTGAAGAGTATAAAATGGATGACGCCGAGGAAGCAGTCGTTATAATAGGTTCGGCAGCGGGAACAACAAAGGATGCCGCTGATGAACTGAGAGCACAGGGCAAAAAAGTCGGACTGATAAAAATACGTGTTTTCCGTCCTTTCCCGGCTGAGGAAATTGCAGAAGCTCTCAAAAATGTTAAGGCTGTCGCGCTTATGGACAGAACGGAGAGCTTTAATAACTGCTGTGGGCCTCTCGGTGCAGAGGTTTCTGCCGCTCTTTACAGAGCAAAGGCGGACTGCCTGACAGTCAACTATGTTTACGGTCTCGGCGGAAGAGACGTCAAGGTTGAGGATATGAAAAACATTTATAATGAACTTGAGAAAATTGCCGAAAGCGGAGAGGTAACCGAGCCGTACCGCTATATGGGCGTAAGGGAATAGGAGG
>CANPXD010000046.1 GCA_947585615.1 uncultured Clostridia bacterium | reverse complement strand
TTTCCTCGGAAAATTTATCAAAATCAAGATAAGTAACACCGGCAGACAAATATATCAGATCTTTTATCCGACCGCGGCACATTTGTGTAAAAAGAGAAGTCAAAAAAATAATAAATACATTGGGAATAGCGTTGTGTATTATTTTAAAAGCTTCACTTTGCGTATCTATAACGTTGTAGATAAACAGAAGTATAAAACCGATTATGCCAAAAGCTATGCCTATTGTAAAAAAATTAATTGTAATTTTCATTTTTCTCATAATACTCTTACCACTTGTTATGTACCTTTTCGCAAAAGGCATACATATCTCTTATTTCAAGCTTTTCTCCGCTGTCAAGTACAACAAAGCCGTTCCAGAGACCATGAACCTGATGGGTGCGCATACCCACAAGGTTTAGCGGCATCATATTGCTGTAATTGTCAAAGAACGGCGTCATTGTCAAATCAAGTCTGCCGTTTTTGTCCGTAAAATGCCACGGCTCAAGCCAGCCGTTTGTTTTTTCCGGGTCGCTGTCAAGTGAAACGGCGCCGATTTTATGGCATTTACCATCATAGAACAGAGCAGTTTCCGTGGCGTTTGATTCATTTCCGAAACCCCATGTAAGTTCAAAGCCAAAAATTTTTCCGTCTATACGGGTGCTGCCGTTTGCCCAATACCACATATTTTTATATGGCCAGACGCCTCTTGCCCAATCAAGCACCGTGAATGTGTTTTCCGCCGAAAAATCAAAGCGCTCCTCGCCGAGCGTAACGCTGCCCTCAGTCGGCATACAGTTAATTTTGTTCGTATAAAAGAAACAGTTTTCTTTTTCAAACGGAGTAGCTATTGTAATGCTTTCGTGTACCGGCAGCCGCCTGCACTGAAAATCGGCGCAAAGCTCCTTACCTGAGCATTTACCTTTGAAATACAGGCGAGTGCCGTTTTTTCTTGCGTCAAAAACAAGAACTGTTGAGCCGTGCAAAAATTCAAAGCAGTTTTCCGTGTCTCCGTTTGGATTCATACGGTGCTTTTTCGGCGTAAACGGCTTTATGGAAAGCGTATCAAATTTTCTGCCGTTTTTTAAATCAACAAAACCAAAGGTGGCGCAGCTTGCAAGTGAGATATTAAAAAAATTGATTTGCACCATCTGACTTCCGTTAGAAATCTGGTAAAAATCCCATTCCTTGAGACGCATGATGTTTGCCGAAATGTTCTGAGGATTGTATTCATAAAGGTTGTGCCTGCACCAGCCGGGCGCGGCAAGACGGCCGTTGCTGTCAAGGAGCGGCTGCTTTTTTGTGATTTCTTTTTGACTGATCATAGCGTATCCCTTCTGCATGAGTCACAGCGTTAAAAAAGTTTTTATTTCTTTTTTGATATTACCGCAGGAAGAATAACAGGTCTTTCCTCTCCGGCTTTTACCATTTGGTCAATAAGAAGATACCTGAGTTCCTGCCTTACATGAGCGTATTTGGGAGATTTAACAAGATTGTTTTTTTCAATTGGGTCGTGTTTTAAATCATATAGATAATCCTCAAAATAGGCTTTGCTGCTGTGGTGGATATATCCTACAGGGCTTGTGTCTCTGATGGCGTATTTAAATCTGTCTGTCCTTATTGCTCTGCCGCATTGGCTCTCGCTAATCTGCATAAATACGCAGTCGCGTTTTTTATCGGGATTATTTATCTGTTCGGTCAAATCAACACCCATATACTGCTCGGGAATGTCTATTCCTGCCATAGAAAGCAGGGTGGGCGGCATATCAATAAGGCTTGACAGGCGTGTTTCAACTCTTCCGCCCTCAAAACCGCCGCCCTTTATTATCAGCGGCGTGTGCGTTGCACTCTCGTGGCAGGAGCGCTTATATTCGGGATTGCGTGTTTTGAAATGGCTTCCGTGGTCACTTGTATAGATTATTATTGTATCGTCATAAATTCCCAGTTCCTTCAGTTTGTCAACAAGTCTGCCGACATTATAGTCAAGCCTGTTGATAGCCGAAATATAATCGGGGTACATTTCATTATAATCGCCTTTAAGAAAAGTTAAATCGTCGGGTATCGGATAATCTTTATAATTATCAATCGTTTCTTTGTAGCCCTCATAGCAGTGCCTGTCATTCTGGTGGTGCGGTTCAAGCTGACTCACAAACATAAAAAACGGTTTTTCTTTATCACAGTTTTCAAGATATTCAAGCGCGAAATCATTTATGCAGTCGGCACGGTAACCCTTGAAATCTATTTTGTTTCCCTCTTCGTCAAACACATATCCGTCATAGCCGTGCGATGTAAATTCAAGGCAGTCCGCAGCGCGCCAGTACTGATACTCTCCCTGTCTGTTTTTCGGTATCGCAGTTTTTTCACAATGAACACCTATACCGGGATAGCGGTCTGACGCAAGATGCCATTTGCCTATATATGCGGTTTGAGAGCCCGATTCGTTGAAATACCGTGCAAGCGGCGTAATATTCCGCGGAAGAGCGACGCCGTTCCAATAGCAGCCCACCTGTGTCGCATACATTCCCGATTGCAGACAGGCTCTTGCAGGACCGCAGACAGGCTGGCAAGTGAAATTGTTTTCAAACAAAACACCCTCCGAAGCAAGCTTCATAAGGTTTGGCGTTACCTTTTCATTTACGGTGTCCCATCTCTGTTGGTCGGAAAAATAAAATACAATGTTTTTCTTTTTCATAATTTTTACTCCCTTATTTCTGATAATTGTCTATGCTATGGCATTATAGAAGTTGACAGCCGCAATCGCGGCTACAACAACCGTAAATACCGTTTTGATAACCTTTTCGCTGCATTTCTTATTCATCTGCGCACCGATAATTCCGCCTGCAACAGCACAGACCACAGCTGCGGCAACAATGACGGGATTAACCTGCGGAACAGTTGAACTGACTGCCGTGGTTATCAGCTTTGAAAGCTGACTGAAAAATATTGTACCCACGCTGTAAACCGCCGCTTCTTTCATGCTCATGGAGAAAAACAGCACAAGAAACGCCACATTAATAGGACCGCCGCCGATTCCTAAAAAAGAGGCTGTAAAGCCGAGCGTAAGTCCTACAAAAACGATTCCGGCAGGATTTTTAACCTTAAAGCTTTTTGCATTTTTGACGTTTATGTAGACAACGGACAGCAGAAGCAATACGCCGAGTATCAATCCCTGTATTTTCTTGAGAATATCGTTGTCAAAAGCAGATAACAGCCTGTCAAAAAAATAAGATCCACCGATCCCTCCGCAGACTGCGCCGACGGATAAAACAAGGATAAATCTAAAATCTATTTTTGTTTTTGCTTTTATGTGTTTGACAGTTGAGCTTATACTCATGCTGAAAACGGCGCAGGATGATATAAAATTAACGGCAGCGATTCCGTCGTGCCCTATGAGGTCAAGCATCGGCTTAATTATGACACCTCCGCCGAGTCCGACAAACGCACCGAGAAAGGTCGCGCAAAGTATAATGACTGAGTAGATTAATACATACATATTTCTGAATTTTTCCTTTTATATAGTACAGTAAAAATTACTTTCCCAGGCCGGAATATACGGTGAATGTCTGAAATATATCCTGTAATTGCTGTTATATTCCAGAATTTTTAAAGGAAGAGCAAACAGATCCTCGTTCCTGTGATATGCGCAGACATAAAGCTTCGGAGCATATTTTTCTATTGTGTTCCTGCAGCCTTCGAGAGCGTGAAGCTCCGCACCCTCAATATCCATTTTAAGAAGCGTGCATTTCCCGTCAATCAGGCTGTCTATATCTGTTACGCGGACCGGTACGCCCTGAGCTGAAAGTTTTGAATTCCTGCCTGCCTTCTTTGAAAAAATGAGCGTGTCTTTTTTATGCCATGCGCCAAGGCAGTATAGGGAAATATGATCCATTCCCTTTGTGTTCCTGACAAGCTTTTTGTAATTCTTTTCATCAGGCTCAAGGGCATATATATGAGCAAATTTGCCGTTTGTATAGGAGATGAATTCGCTTATTGTATCACCGTCGTATGCACCCATATCAACGATTATTTCTTCATTTCCAAGCTTCAGAAGATTTCTGTAAATATCATCTTTGGCAAATGCTGCGTTTGAAAAAAGATATTCGATTTTTCCGCTTATTTTAAAATTAATGATATTTTGATACGTATTTTTGCTTTCCTCATCTGCAAGACAGCTGTGAACAAGCTCAAATTTATCTCTGTTTTCCTCAAAGTATTTTAATGTAAACAGTCCGCCGCCGGCTACGGGAACATCGGGGGCGTAAACTGTGTGAGAAGTATTCATTTTCCTGATTTTGGAAATTACGTCCGGTCGGCGCGTCGCAAACGCAAGCACAATATTGAAATCATCGTATTTTCGGCAGATCTCCCCGTAATTCATTACTCTGTGACCCAGAAAGGTCTGACCGCGGACGAATTCGTCGCTGGCAAAAACGTCTGCCGCCGCAACGCCGTAATCCTTTAAGACGGAAATGATTTTTTCGGCGCCGTCTCCCATTCCGTATAGAACCGTGGGTTTATCGCTTTCGGCAAGGCGACGCCAGACATCGGTTTCGTTAATATTAAGCACAGCATAAACTCCGTAAGTACATAATTACCCGATTACAAGTATAACATAATTCTATACTCTTTACAAATAACTTTACAAATAAATTTAAAAAGTATATAATAACTAAAATAATTCAATTACGGAGGTTTGAGCCTTTATGGCCGGCAATCTATTAAGACGGTTTAAAAGAAATTCAACCGAGGAGGAAATCAAGCAGCTTGTTGATGAAGACAAAGAAGTAGGCGAGCTTGAAGTTTCCCAAAGGCAGATGATCAACAACATCTTTCAGTTTGATGATCTGAACGCCGGAGATATTATGACACACAGAACGGATATTGAGGCAGTTGACTGCGAAGCTTCGTTTCTGGACGTGGCGGAGCTTGCAATCAGAGAGGGCTTTTCCCGTATCCCCGTATATGATGAGGATTTGGACAATATCGTGGGCATAATATATGTTAAGGATTTGCTCAAATTTATAGGCACACAGATTTCCGATGATGAAAGCCTGAGAGATTATATTCGCGCACCGCTTTTCGTCCCCGAAACAATCGCAATCGGAAAACTTTTCGCAAAAATGACAGAAACAAGAATTCAGCTCGCGATTGTCGTAGACGAATACGGCGGCACGGCCGGTCTTGTAACTATGGAGGATATTCTCGAAAGTATAATGGGCAATATCCGTGACGAGTATGATGACGAGAAAGATGAAATCGAAAAAATAGACGATCATACCTATATTTTTGACGGAGCGACCGATATTGAGGATGTCAGCGAAATACTCGGCGTTTCTGTTCCGGACGGCGATTATGATACAGTAGCAGGCTTTGTCATAAACCTTCTTGGCTATCTTCCGACGGGAAATGAGGAAAATCTTCCTGTGGCAGAATTTGAAAACATAACGTTTACCGTATTGAAAGTTGAAGAGAGAAGAATAGAACAGATTAAGGCAGAGATACATTGATGGCGGAAGAAATTATTAATTTCAGTTCTATGGAGCAGGCTGCGAGTCTCTTCGGTCTTGCAGATGAAAATATCAATTTAATTGAGAAGGAATACAACGTTACCGTTATCAGTCGTGGCAGCGATTTAAAGGTTGTCGGTGATGAGGAAAACGTTTCTCTTGCCGTCAGGGCGCTGAACAGCCTGCTTGTTCTTATCGGCAGGGGAGAGGCTCTGTCTGAGCAGAATGTGCGTTATGCCCTCAGCCTTGTGAACGAGGGAAACGAGGACAAGATTGCCTTAATAAGTTCGGATTCCATCTGCATTTCGGCGAAGGGACGTCCGATCAAGCCGAAAACTCTCGGGCAAAAAAAATACTGCGAATCAATCAGCAGCAATACGATAACTTTCGGGATAGGACCTGCCGGAACGGGAAAAACTTATCTTGCCGTTGCGATGGCAGTAACTGCTTTCAGGGCGAAGGAGGTCAGCAAGATTATACTGACTCGTCCTGCGGTTGAAGCAGGAGAAAAGCTCGGCTTTCTTCCCGGCGATCTGCAGAGCAAGGTTGACCCTTATCTAAGACCGCTTTATGACGCGCTGTTTGATATGCTCGGAGCGGAGAATTTTCAGCGCTGTCAGGAACGGGGAACAATTGAGGTCGCCCCGCTTGCCTATATGCGCGGAAGAACGCTTGACGACAGTTTTATAATCCTTGACGAGGCGCAAAATACAACATCCGAGCAAATGAAAATGTTTTTGACCAGACTCGGCTTTAATTCAAAAATGGTTATAACGGGTGATATTACGCAGATAGATTTGCCCGATGGTAAAAAATCGGGACTGAAGAGAGTCATACGTATTTTAAAGAATGTTGATGATATAGAAATTTGCAGGTTCACCCAGAAAGACGTTGTCCGACACAAACTTGTTCAGGATATAATCAAGGCATATGAAAAATACGAAAATGAGGAACACAAGTAATATGAATTCAGTTAAGGTTATCATTTCAAATGACCAAAAAAGCGTTAAAATACCAACAGGAATAAGGCTTTTGATCCGCCGTTGCTGCCACGCGGTGCTTGAACTTGAGAATTTTGCGGATCCTGCCGAAGTTTCTGTAAGGTTTGTTGACAACAGTCAGATACGAGAGTTAAACAAAAAATACAGAAATATTGACAGAGAAACGGACGTGCTATCTTTTCCGCTCGGAGAAAACGGAGAATACGACATCAATTACGACACAAACGCGAAAATGCTTGGAGATATTGTTATTTCCATGGAAAAAGCGTTTGAACAGGCAGAACTTTACAATCATCCGCTCCAGCGCGAAATAGGATTTTTAACGGTTCATTCAATGCTTCATCTTCTTGGTTACGACCACGAGGTAGGAGGCTTGGAGGAAGTCAGAATGAGAGAAAAGGAAGAGACGGTTCTGACTCGTATCGGCTGGAAAAGGGACAGCAGCTATTATATGGGAGAGGCATAATGACTAAAACTGCCTTTATTGCCATTGTGGGCAAGCCGAATGTCGGAAAATCTTCGCTGCTGAACCGATTGCTCGGTGCAAAAATTGCCATTGTGTCTCCCAAGCCGCAGACAACGCGCACAAAGATTATGGGCGTGCTGACGCTCAATGAAACGCAGCTTGTGTTTACGGACACGCCGGGCTTTCACAGACCGCACAATAAGCTCGGAGAATTTATGAATACCGCCGTTGATGACAGTATATGTGCAACGGATGCTGCGCTTTTTGTTGTTGAACCGCGCGGAGAACTCAATGAAAAAGAATTTGAATTGATTGAAAAATTCAGGCAGGAGCGGCTCAGAGTTATTCTTGCGATAAATAAAATAGATTTAGTAAGAGATAAAAACGAGCTTTTGTCAAGAATTATGTATCTGAGCAAATTGTATGATTTTTCCGCCGTTGTTCCCGTATCTGCACAGGATGGCAGCGGTCTTGATGATTTGAAGAGCGAAATGTGCGCGCTCAGCGCCGAAAGTCCTCACTTCTTTCCGGATGACAGTCTAACCGACCAGCCCGAAAGGCTGCTTGCCGCCGAAATCATAAGAGAAAAAATACTCCGGCTTATGGACAAGGAAATTCCGCACGGCGTTGCAGTTTCCATTGAAAAAATGCGCGAGCGTGAGGAAAAGGAAATTTTGGATATTGACGCCGTTATCTATTGCGAACGCGAATCGCATAAGGGAATGATAATCGGCAGCGGCGGCGCTATGCTTAAAAGAATTTCGGCAAAGGCAAGGCTTGATCTTGAAACCTTTTTTGATATAAAGGTAAACCTTCACACGTGGGTCAAGGTAAAGGAAAACTGGCGAAACAGGGAAGGTCTTATCCATAATTTCGGATTGGATTAATCTGGCACAAATTATATGTACCGCCATAGGATAAACTAAAAACGGCGGTGATAATATGCTGGATGAAAATTGGGTAAATTTCACCCGAACCGGAAATATATATGATTATTTAAAATATAAAAGTAACGAAAGAAATCTTAAGGCTGATAACAATGCGCAGAACGACCAAGGGACTGGTGATAAAGGAGCAGACAATAGGGGAGAGTGACCGTTTAGTTACTCTCCTTACTGCTGATTTCGGAATTTTAAGAGCCTTTGTGCACAGAGCAAAGCAGATTAAAAGCAGAATGAATTCCGCAACAACGCTTTTTGCATACAGTGATTTCAGTCTTTATATGCGCAAAGAGACATTTATAGTTGATGATGCGTCGCCCATTGAGGTGTTTTTCAGTTTGAGAAAGGATATAGACAGGCTTGCCCTTGCTCAGTATCTTCTGCAGCTTGCATACGAAATGGGAGCGGAAGAGCAGCCTGAGAAAGAATTGCTGAGACTGACACTCAATTCACTTCATCTGCTCTGCAAAGGGGAAAAAAGCCTGAGTCAAATAAAGGCGGTTTTTGAATTCCGCGCGCTTTGCCTCGGAGGATATATGCCTGATATTCTCGCCTGCGGCAGCTGCGGTACATATGAAACCGAAATGATGTACTTTGATACAATGGAGGGTAGAATCTATTGTGAAAACTGTCCCCATTCCGGTGCTTTGCTGCTTCCTAAAAATGTTATAACAGCCATCAGATTTATCTGCCTTACCGAGCCGACTAAAATATTCAGCTTCAGTTTGAGCAATGAAAATCTTGCTCTTTTGTCTGACGCTGCCGAAAAATATGCCGTATCGCGCGTTCAGCGCCGGCTGAGCGCTCTTGAATTTTACAAAGGACTGCAGTGATGAACAAGCATTATGAAACACTTGAATTGAATCTTCTTCTCGATATGCTTGCTGCCGAAACTTCATGTGAGGACGCGGCAGATTTGGCACGCTCTCTTTTACCCGTCTCTGAATTAAGCGAGGCGCAGAGACTGCTTTCGCAGACGTCCGATGCTCTTTCGCTCCTTGATCGATTCGGAGCGCCGTCGTTTTCGGGACTCGGAAATGTTAATAATGCACTGCGCAGAGCCGCAGCAGGCGGAATGCTCAATATAGTGGAGCTTTTAAGAATCGCAAATACGCTCAGAGCGGTTCGTTCGCTTTATGAATGGTATGGGCATTGCTCGGGCGTTAATACCGGTCTTGACATTCTGTTCGACTCTATCACGGTCAATAAATATCTTGAAACCAAAATTTTTACAGCAATAATAAGCGAGGAGGAAATAGCCGACAAGGCGTCTGACGAACTGTTTGAAATCAGAAGAAAAATAAGGTCTAAAACCGCTTCTGTCCGTGAAAAGCTCGATTCAATAATACGAAACCCACGGTATCAGAAGATTCTTCAGGAGGCTATCGTTACGCAGAGAAACGGAAGATATGTCGTTCCGGTAAAAACTGAAAGCAGAAGCGAGCTTCCCGGTCTTGTTCACGATACATCGTCATCGGGCGCGACTGTGTTTATTGAGCCTGTTTCCGTTGTTGAGGCAAACAACGAAATCAAAGTGCTTGAAGGCAGGGAGCGCGATGAAATCCAGAGAATACTTATGGAACTGTCGGTTGAGTCGGGAAATTTTGCCGACGGCATAATCCAGTCGTACAACAGCGCCGTTATGCTGAATCTTATTTTTGCCAAGGCACACTTGGCGCATAAGATGAAAGGCACAATGCCGCTTCTTAATGACGAGGGAATAATTGAACTTAAAAACGCGCGTCATCCGCTTTTAAATCCAAAAACGGTTGTACCCACGAATATAAGTCTTGGTGAAAACTTTGATACGCTTGTTATTACAGGTCCGAATACAGGAGGCAAAACGGTTTCTATTAAAACGCTCGGACTTTTTTCTCTTATGGCAATGTGCGGTCTCTTTATCCCGGCTTCGGAATATTCCCGTGTTTCTGTATTTAATAAGGTGCTTGTAGATATAGGCGATGAGCAGAGTATACAGCAGAGTCTTTCCACTTTCTCGTCGCATATGGTCAATATTATTCGTATTATGAAATCCGCCGACAGCGCTTCTCTTGTGCTTATTGATGAGATGGGCGCAGGCACAGATCCTGTTGAGGGTGCTGCGCTTGCTGTGGCGATTATAGAAAATCTGCGCTCCAAAGGCGCAAAAATTGCAGCCACAACTCACTACGCAGAGTTAAAGGCTTATGCGCTTGAAACAGACGGCGTCACAAACGGCTGCTGTGAGTTCGATGTTGATACGCTTCGTCCCACCTATAAACTGCTTATAGGCGTTCCCGGCAGGTCAAACGCTTTCGCGATTTCCGAGCATCTCGGTATGGATAAGTCTGTTGTTGACGCTGCCAAAAGTATAGTAAGTTCAGAAAACAGGAGCTTTGAGGATGTTCTTGATAAGCTTGAAAACACAAGGGCACAGCTTGAACTTGAAAAAGAAAAAGCTGAAAAAGCGGCACGCGCTGCCGATAAAATGAAGGCTAAGGCTCAGAGTGAAAAGGACAAAATGAAGCGGCAGGCAGCTGAGGAAATCGAAAAGGCGCGCAGGGAAGCAGAGAAAATCATAAATTCCGCCCGCCGTCAAAGTTCGGATTTTCTTCTGAAACTTGAACGAATGAAAAAAGAGGCAAGCAGTGCGAATGTTACCGAGGTTGCGAGAAAAACAAGGCGTGAAATTAAAAACCGCCTTGGTGAAATGGAAGAAATCGTGAATCCCCGTGAACTTGCCGATAAATGGGATGATGATTATAAACTTCCTCGCCCCGTTTGCAAGGGAGACAGCGTGATTATAAGAGGCATAGGCGAGGGTGAGGTTCTTGAGGTTGACCAAAATAAGGTGCTTGTTCAATCGGGTATGCTTAAAACGCGCGTTAAAATGGGAGATCTGAGACTTATTGAAAAGAAAACGACTCCAAAGACAAGCGGCGCTCCGTCTGTTTACCGAACTACTTCAAGGGCAGACTCCGACGTTAAAACGGAGATTGATTTGCGCGGACAAACCGTTGACGAGGCACTCTTGAATTTGAATTTGTTTATTGATAAATGTGTGCTGAATAATATTGGTGAGATAAGAATTATCCATGGAAAGGGAACGGGAGCGCTTAGAAGCGCCGTTCAGCAGGAACTTCGCCACCACGCAAATGTGAAAACATTCCGTCTCGGCGTCTACGGCGAGGGAGAAAACGGAGTAACAATAGCGGAGCTTAAATAAAAAAATGACCGAGTAAATTCCGCTCGGTCAGTTTTTTAATATAAATCAAACGCCCTATATTGTGTAAATCAAAATGATTTTTTCTATAAATTGTGTCAATACTTTTTAGGGAAATTTTCTTAAAAAAATTATCGCCTTTTTTCTTGACTTATTGAATTGGCTTGAGTATAATATCACTTACTGTAAAGATTAAATACTTTACACACCGCTGATTAATCGGAGGGGAATGACAGTGGCAAAAAATCTTGAGATTTCTTTTCTTCTTGATTTCTACGGCGAAATGCTTACAAAAAAACAGCATGATTTTCTTATTTACTATTATGATGAGGACTTGTCCCTTTCCGAAATAGCAGAGAATGAGGGCATTACAAGACAGGGCGTAAGGGATGCAATCAAGAGAGCGGAAAATCAGCTCTTTGATATGGAAAACCGTCTCGGTCTGGCAAAGCGCTTTAATGAAATGAAACAGGGACTTGAAGACATAAAGGAATGTGCGGATATAATAAATGATTATAATTTATCGCACGGACTTTCAAAGGAAATTTCTTATAACGCCGTCAGAATCAAGGCAATTGCCGATATGCTCGGCAAATAAATTTAAGCAGGGAGTTGATTGCCGTTGGCATTTGAGGGACTTTCGGAAAGACTTGAAAATTCTTTTAAAAAACTTCGCGCCAAGGGCAAGCTGACCGAGGCAGACGTTAAAGAGGCAATGCGTGAAGTTCGTCTGGCACTTCTTGAAGCGGACGTCAACTATAAGGTTGCACGCGATTTTACTAAAAATGTAACAGACCGTGCTGTGGGTGAGGATGTTATGGAGTCTCTCACTCCCGGTCAGATGGTTATTAAAATCGTCAATGAAGAGCTTACAAGGCTTATGGGCTCAACCGAGAGCCGGCTTGCAATAGCAAATCATCCGCCCACCATCGTTATGATGTGCGGTCTTCAAGGCTCAGGTAAAACTACGCATAGTGCGAAGCTTGCGCTGAAACTGAAAAAAGAGGGCCACAGACCAATGCTTGTCGCGTGCGATGTTTATCGTCCTGCCGCAATCAAACAACTTCAGGTTGTCGGTGAAAAGGTTGGCGTTCCCGTATTTGAAATGGGAACGGAAAACCCTGTAAAGATTGCCGAGGAAGCTGTCAAATACGCAAAGGATCACGGGAATGATTATGTGTTCCTCGACACAGCGGGCAGACTTCATATAGATGAAACGCTGATGCAGGAGCTTCGGAATATACGGTCAAACGTACATCCGAATGAGATATTGCTTGTTATAGATGCCATGACGGGACAGGACGCCGTAAATGTTGCAAAAAGCTTTAATGAAACACTGGGGATTGACGGTGTTGTTCTTACGAAGCTTGACGGCGACACGAGAGGCGGAGCGGCGCTTTCCGTCAGAGCAGTTACAGGCAAGCCGATAAAATTCGTCGGAACGGGTGAAAAACTCGAAGATCTTGAAAGCTTCCATCCAAGCCGTATGGCATCAAGGATTCTCGGTATGGGCGATGTCCTTTCTTTCATTGAAAGAGCAGAGCAGAGCCTTGATGAGAAAAAGGCTGCGGAACTTGAAAAAAAGCTTGCTAAGAATAAATTTGACCTTAACGATCTGCTTGATCAATTTGACCAGATTGAACGTATGGGAAGCATTAAGGACACAATAAAGATGCTTCCCGGTATCGGAAACAAAATTAGAGACAGCGATATTGATGAAAATGCGTTCACAAGGTTCAAGTCGATTATCTATTCAATGACAATGCAGGAGCGTACGCATCCCGACATTATAAATCCGTCAAGAAAACGCAGAATTGCAGCAGGATGCGGAATGAAAGTTGAAGACGTCAACAAGCTCCTTGCACAGTTCAGGCAGATGAAGAAAATGATGAGTCAGTTCGGCGGCAGAAGCGGACCGAGAGTCAGCAAAAAAATGCGCAGAATGATGCAGCAGAATCCGGAAATGGCGCAGAAAATGATGGGTTTGACCGGCCGCGGAGGCGGTAATCCGTTCGGATTTTAATTTTGTATTAACCCAATTCGTCAAATAATTGGTTTAGTAATATATAATTTATTTTTTTGGAGGTAACAAAAATGGCAGTAAAAATCAGACTTCGCAGAATGGGCGCAAAAAAGGCTCCTTTCTATCGTGTAGTAGTTGCAGATTCCAGATTTCCGCGTGACGGACGCTTTATTGAAGAAATCGGAACTTACAATACAATGGTAGATCCCGCAGAGATTAAGATTGATGCGGAGAAAGCAAAGAAGTGGATAGCAAACGGCGCTCAGCCCACCGACACTGTTAAGGACATTCTTAAAAAAGAAGGCATACTTTAATCTTTGGATTAAACGCTTTTAACGGAGGTGTATTCTTTGAAAGATTTGCTGATGTCCATAACAAGAGGACTTGTTGATAATCCTGACGCGGTTTCGGTTGACATTGACGAACCGAATGAGGAAGGCGTTGTTGTTTATCATCTTCACGTTTCCGAAGAGGATATGGGGCGCGTAATCGGCAAGCAAGGCAGAATCGCAAAGGCGATACGCGTTGTTATGCGCGCTGCGGCAGCAAGAAACGATGCCAAAATTTCGGTGGATATTGATTGATTTGAAAACGCCTGTTCCGTATATTCGGGAACAGGCATTAATTTTTTATTAACGGCAGGTGAGAAAAACGGAACTTAAATATACTTTTAACGAGGACGCGCTTAATTATGACAAAAGCCGCCCGGGGTATCCCGAGCAGCTCTACCATGACATATTTGATTATTGCTGTATCAGTGACTCATGCAATGTGCTTGAAATCGGAATAGGAACGGGGCAGGCTACAGAGCCGTTTTTAAGAAAAGGCTGTAACATTAAAGCGGTTGAATTAGGAGGCAGTCTTGCGGAGTTTTCAAGAAAAAAATTTTCTCAATTTAAAAATATAGAGGTTATAAACGCTGATTTTCTTGAATGTGAGTTTTGTAAAAATCACTTCGATTTAATTTATTCGGCAACGGCTTTTCACTGGATACCAAAGGAGCGGGGGTATCATAAGATATTAAATATACTTAAACCGGGAGGAGCGATAGCTCTTTTTTGGAATCACCCGTTCCCGAACAGAAAAGATGATTCCACGAACGCGGCGAGTATGCGAGTATACGCGAAATACCGGCCGGATGATAACCACGGTTCGGAATTTTCCGAAAAAAACTGCGAAAAGATTGTAAGTGAACTCAAACAATTCGGGTTTACCGACGTTCAGTCAAAAATATATCACAGGACACGAAATCTTGACACACAGGATTACATAAACCTTATCAACACTTATTCAGATCACCGTGCGCTGTGCCCTGAAATCAAGAGCTCGTTTGAACGGGAAATGACGGAGGCAGTCAACGCCGCAGGCGGTCATATAAAGATTTATGATACGATTGATTTGTATCTCGCGCGAAAGCCTTAAAATTACGGGTGAAGGATTTATTGCCTTTGCCTTATTTTTATTGCATTTTGTTTATGTTGACTTGAAAAGTCAATTCAATTATAATAAAAAAAGGGTAATTATTTATTAATTTATGAAAGTGAGAAGGTTTTTTCATGGAACAAAATTATATTCCCATAAAAGAAAAAATCAATTTTTACGTCGGTCTGGCGGGTCAAAATATGGTTTATTCTTTGATTGGCGCGTCTTTTTTTACTTATTTTTTGACGGATATTGCGATGTTTCCCGCAATCATTGTATCTGTTTTGCTTGTCCTTATGAAAGTGTGGGACGGAGTGAACGATCCTATTGTAGGTTCGTTTATTGATAAGCACACCTTTAAAAACGGTGAAAAAATGAGGCCGTTTTTAAGATATACGCCGCTGCCTGTCGGCGTGTTTACGGTGCTTGTGTTTTTTGTCTTCTCAACTAAGGAAAGTCTGCTCTGGCTGAGAGTGGCGTATTTCATTATAATGTATATCTGCTGGGATCTATCCTACACGGTTCAGGACGTTTCCATATGGGGAATAACGGCAATGGTTACTCCGAACACAGACGAAAGAGATAAATTCGTTCAGTGGGCAAGAACTATCGGATCGAGCGTTTATGGGGCTCTCAGCACCGTTATACCGATGGTGCTTGAAATAGTTGTAAATAAAACGGGTCAATCGTGGCAGTTTATAACTCTCGTTTTTGCTATAATTTTCGGACTCGGCGGAGCAATGCTGTCAAAGCGCAGTGACTGCGTAAACGAAAGAATAAGAGGTGTAACCGAAACGCGGC
>CANPXD010000045.1 GCA_947585615.1 uncultured Clostridia bacterium | reverse complement strand
TTGTCATGCCAATGGCACGGCCGAGCAACTATGTGCGGATTGGATAAACGCTGAAAGCATCTAAGCGTGAAGCCATCCCCAAGATAAGATATCCCACTGTTTACAGTTAAGACCCCTTAAAGACGATGAGGTTGATAGGCTGCGTGTGTAAGTACAGCGATGTATTTAGCTTGGCAGTACTAATAGGTCGAGGGCTTGACCTTGAAGAGTCAAGAAATGTGAACAACGGTTAAGGACGCATAAACCTGTATTTGGTTTTCAGGGTATATGCCTGAAAAAGAAAGAGCTATGCACCATTAGCTCAGTTGGTAGAGCACCTGACTCTTAATCAGGGTGTCCACGGTTCGAGCCCGTGATGGTGTACCATCGTGGCCCGTTGGTCAAGCGGTTAAGACATCGCCCTCTCACGGCGAAAACAGGAGTTCGATTCTCCTACGGGTCACCAAACCTGGAGGAAAGCCAACAGGAAGAAAATAACTGTGACAGAAGTTACAGTGCAGTCGGTGTCTATTACGAAGAGGGTCCACCCGTTCCCATCCCGAACACGGTAGTTAAGCTCTTCAGTGCCGAAAATACTTGGCGGGAAGCTGCCCGGGAAAATAGGTCGATGCCGACATCTCTTACCTCTCTTTTACAGAGAGGTTCTTTTTTTCTCCCCCTTTACTTTTCTTTTACTTTATGCTATTGTTGTATTTGTTGATTTCCTAAAAGTTTATTTTTTATTTGAGGGGATAGGTATGTCCAAAATATTAGTTAATACAATTAAAGACCAGACAAAGGTATTGTTTTTTAACTTTTCGGTTGTATTGAAAACGTGTGATATGAATTATATCCTGTGCGATATGCCGATTTGGAAACACGTTTATCATACGCTGCACTCGCTTGACCAGTGGTATATCAATCCCGAAAGGTATGAGGAGCCTTCATTTCATGAGCCAAAGTTAAACAGTCTTGATTATCTCTCCGGAGACAAGGTCTTATCGCGCGGGGAACTGACAGAGTATTTTGATACAATTCAGGCAAAGATAATCAATTATCTCGATTCACTTGATGATATGGATTTATGTGAAAAGCCGGATGGCTGCAAATACAATCGCTTATCTCTTGTGCTTGGTGCGTTCAGGCATCTTTACGCGCATCTCGGCAATATAAACGCAACAACGATAGTCGAAACAAATGCGTGGCCGCGCGTGGTTGGCACTTATGCCCTTGAAAACGGATTTGAAAACTACAGTCTGTATGAATAATAGTATATTTTCTCTTGACAAAGCTGTGATTTTGTGTTATATATCTACTTTGTGTCTCAGTCAGAAAGGATTTTGTATGAAAATTGCAGTTTTGGGCTTCAGTGGAAGCGGAAAATCTACTCTGGCAAAGCAACTTGCGGAATACTATGATATACCGCTGCTTTATCTTGATTGCGTAAATTTTAAGGAAAATTGGGTGCTGCGCGACAAAGATGAGGGCAGAAAAACAGTTGCTGAATTTATGAAAAACGAAAGCTGGGTTATAGACGGTAATTATCGAAGTCTTTACCAAAAGGAGCGGCTTGAGCAGGCAGACAGAATAATTATTCTTGAATATAATCGTTTTGTCTGTATGCACGGAGCATTTAAAAGAAATATTGCATATAAGGGTAAAGTAAGGGAAAGCATTACAAGCGGCTGCATAGAAAAAATGGATTTTGATTTTTTTCTTTGGGTTGTTTATAAGCAGTATTCAAAAAAACGAAAAAATCATTTTAAAGCAATTAAGGAGAAACATCCGGAAAAAACAATTATTTTTAAAAACAGAAAAAAATTGAATATTTATCTTGATTCACTGAAAAATATTGAAACAAATGTTCGCTTATGATATAATAGTAATTGAATAATAGCAGGGAGACAATGCAATGAAAGAATTGCTTTACAACAAAATCGAGCGGTTTATGCTTTCGTGTATCAAGGAAACGGTACACGATAAAGAACACGTTTATCGTGTGCTGAATTTTTCACTTTATATTGCGGAAAACGAGCAAAACGTTGATTATGATGTTCTAATTGCCGCCGCGCTTCTTCACGATATAGGAAGAGACGGTTTGAAAAAAAAGCATAATGTTGTCGGAGCTGAAATGGCAAAAGAATTTTTGCGCAAAACGGATTTCCCGACTGAAAAAATTGACAGTGTTTATCACGCAGTGCTTTATCACAGTAATCATTGCTATGGAAAACAGCACACCCTTGAGGCAAAAATTTTGTATGACGCCGATAAGCTGGACGCAGTGGGAGTTATGGGAATTGCCCGTTCGCTTATGGGTACGGGCAATTATAACAATCCCTTATATACGCTTGTAAACGGAAAGGTGAACAGGAACGAAAAGGATGCGTGCGACACCTTTGTAAGATATTATCTCACGCATATTAAGAAAAATTACGACAGATTTTACACGGATTCCGCACGCAAGTTGGCATTAGAGTATAAGAAATCCGATGAAATGTACTTCAATGCTTTTGTTGATTTTGTGAACAAAAATTCGGAGTATCACAGCAGGCTTGGAGACATATTGGAGAATTAAAATGAGAAAAATGTATAATAAACTTGTTCGTGATAACATTCCGGAAATATGTTTGAAAAACGGGGAAACGCCGGTTGTTGCCGTTCTTAATGAAAATGAGTTTGAAAAAATGCTTAATGAAAAGCTGCGCGAAGAAACTGCTGAATTTTTGGAAAGCGGTGACACGGAGGAACTGGCGGATATTCTTGAAGTTGTTGACACGATTGCTTCAAATAAGGGTATATCCTTTGAAGAATTAATAGAAATCAAGGAAAACAAAGCAAAGAAAAACGGAAAATTTATGAAAAAAATATTATTAAAAGAGGTTATCGACTGATGGAATTATGGGACGCATATTATAAAGACGGCACACCTGCTAACCGAGATCTTGTCAGGGGCGAGCCGATAGCGGAAGGACTTTACCACCTTGTCAGCGAAATACTTGTTCAGCATACAGACGGTACTTTTTTGCTTGTGCAGAGAGATTTTAATAAACCTATTCATCCCGGTGAATATGAGTTGAGCGCAGGCGGTTCGGTTTTAAAAGGTGAAACGGCGCTTGAGGGAGCAAAGCGTGAGCTTTTTGAAGAAACAGGAATTCAATGCGAAAATTTAACGGTTGAGTTTACCGATATTTCCGATAAAAATCACGCTATATTCAATATGTATTACTGCATAACGGATTGTGATAAAGATTCTGTTCGTTTGCAGGAGGGAGAAACAATTGCGTATGAATGGATTTCTCTTGAAGAATTAATTAAAAGAATAAAAAAAGAACCGCAAAAATTCTGCGCGATAGATAAAATAAGGTGCTGTTCCGCATTTAAAAACAGCGGGATTTAAAAAGTATGTAAAAATTGCCGATTATAGTTTACATTTATTTTATAGATGGTATAACGTAGCAGGTTGAAAATATCAATTGTCAGTGATATTTGCAGCAGAGGTACATTATGAAAAATGACTTATTAAGCGGAAACCCCGTAAAAAGAATCGTTTTGTTTGCGTTGCCGATAATGCTGAGTTCGCTTTTGCAGTATTCGTATAATTTTGTTGACAATATTATTGTTGGCAGATATGTAAGCACGGCGGCACTTGCCGCTGTTGGAAATATCGGCTCAATAAACAGCTTTATTATCGGCGCGGCTCTTGGACTTACAAGCGGCTTTACTATTCCCGTTGCTCAGAAATTCGGTGCAGGCGACTACAGAGCTATGAACAAATATGCGGGAAACAGCATTTCTCTTTCCGCATTGATCGGTATGGCGCTTGTTATAATCGCTCATATCGTATCCAATCCCATACTAAGACTTATAAATACGCCCGACGATATATTTTTGCTCTCATCCTCATACATAAATATTCTGTATTTCGGAATACCGCTTCAAATGCTTTTCAACAATTTTACGGGAATGGCGCGCGCAGTCGGCGAAAGCAGAAAACCGCTCTATTTTCTTGTTGTAAGCGTGGGAGTGAATTTCGCGCTCGATATTTTATTTGTCCGTAATCTCGGGTGGGGCGTTGAGGGTGCGGCTGCGGCAACTGTTCTTGCCTATCTTTGCGCAACTGCTTTTGCCGGATATTATGTTCTTTACAGGGAGAAAAAGCTGAGCATAAAAGCAGGAGACATGAAACCGAATTTTAACATATCTGCCGAGCAGTTAAAACTCGGAATACCCGTTTCGATGCAGTTTACCATCACGTCTGTCGGCTCAATGATTTTGCAGACTGCTATCAACGGTTTCGGCTCTTCTGCTATTGCCGCGATAACCGCCGCGGGCAGGGTGGAACAGGTTATGAATATTCCTATGAGCGGACTGGGAGTAGGAAATGCAACGTTTGTTTCACAGAATTACGGCGCTCAAAATTACAAGAGAATTCTTAAAGCGGTCAGAAGTATAATGCTGCTTGATATGTTCATATCCCTGTTTTGCAGTATGGTGCTGATTTTTGCAGGGCCGCACGTAGTCGGATGGTTCATAACGGATTACAGCAATGAAATCCTCGGATACGCAAGACAGTATTTGTATACAATAGGAGGCTGTTATGTATTTGTTTCGCTCCTTTTCGTGTTCAGAAACACACTTCAAGGACTGGGATTCACATATGCTAACACAATCGCAGGCGCGGGGGAACTGCTCGGAAGAGTACTTGTATCATTCGTTCTCACACCTGTTTTCGGCTTTCCCGCGGTTTGTTTTGCAGGTCCTGCAGCATGGCTGCTTGCAGATATACCCCTTGTTGTGATATACTTAAATAAAAGAAAGAAGTTCAAATTACTTATCAATAATTAGGGTGGGTATTTTATGCCGTATTATTTTACTCTGGCAGCAGGATTAATTGTTTCAACCGTATTTCTTTTTTTCCGTTCTAAAGGCGCAACCGTTAAAAATATGTTTTTTAAGACGGCGTCAAGCCTGTGTTATCTGCTCACAATGGTTTTTGCCATGATTGCAAATCCGGGTGTAACCTTTTACGGTACGTTTATAATTATGGGCGGCGCGCTCGGTCTTGCCGGCGACATTGCGCTTGATCTGAAATGTATTTACCATAAGGACGCAAACGAGTACCTGAAAGCAGGCTTTGTATTCTTTCTTATAGGGCATATCTTTTATATTGCCGCCATTGTCTGGCACAATCAGTTCAAATGGTGGTGGATCGCGATATGCGCCGCAATCTCCATAGTGGTGGGCGTCGTTACGGTCATGTCCGCAAATATCATGAAAGTGCATTACGGTAAGTACAGGAAGATCGTTCTGGCATACAGCGTTTTTCTTACAATGACGACCGCTACATCAATTTTTGCCGCATTTGTAACAGACAGCAAAGCAATGGTTATATTTGCTGTTGGCGCGGTTCTGTTTCTTCTCTCGGATGTTGTGCTTAATTTTACATATTTCAGCCGGGGCTGGGATAAGCCGGTACATATTTTTGTGAACCATATGCTCTATTATGCCGGGCAGTATCTGATTGCCTCGTCTATCATTTTTGTAAAATAAAAGAGCGAAGTAAAAGCTCCTTCGGGTGAAAGGTCCGAGGGAGCTTCTTTAACTTCAGTTGAAAGACGGAGGCGTAACGCTTGTGTTCGGAAAGCGTGTGTTGTCAGGTGACGGCTCAGACATACTGAAATACATTTTTGCTGCCTTTGTCGTTCCAAAATCACGGTTTGAGCCGGTATCCTGAACCTTGTTGAACGCTTCTCTGAACATTGCGTTGTGCGCTTCTTCACGATTGAGAAGAAAGTCGATTGTTTCCTTGACTTTTTTATCGTCAATTTGTCTGTAAAGATATTCATAGACCACCTTCGCACGCTGTTCAGACGCGATATTGGACAGCAAATCGGCGCAAAGATCGCCTGTAACCGTAACGTAGTCTCCCGTCCAGGAATACCCCGAAGCATTTATAAGCCCCGGATTAAGACCAAGCAGCACGTGAGTTTGGATTTTTCCCGCAGGAACAGACATTGCGTCAATATCGTGACCATTGAGAAGATTGATCGTCTGTGCAACCATTTCCATATGACCGAGTTCCTCTGCCGCTATATCAAGAAATAAATCTTTTATTTCCTGATCCTTTATTCGAAAGCTTTGCGACATATACTGCATTGCCGCTTTCAATTCTCCGTTTGCGCCGCCGAGCTGCTCCTGAAGCAGAGCCGCATATTGAGGATTCGGTTTATCCACCTCAACGGGGTGAAACAGCATTTTCTCGTGTTTGAACATAAAAAGACCTCACTTTCTTAGTTTATTTTTTGCGGGAATATAAACAATATTCGTAAAAGCGGGAAATTTTATGTAATCTGAAAATCAGAGCGCAGGCATATATGGCATCAACAGGAGTGCGAATGTACTTCTTTAAGAATTTTTTTTACTTTGACGGTTGCGGCGAGCATAAAGATATAAAATGCAAGCAGATAATACGGAAAAATGCGCATACCGATCAACTGACCTAAAATTCCGCAAAGCAAGGGCGCAAGCAAAATGCCTATGTTTGACGCCGCTATCTGCGTGCCCATAACAAAGGGCGAAACCTCTTCTCCGAAATTCTGCGGCGTAATGCTGCTGAAATTCGGAAACAGCGGACCGTTTCCGAGACCGATCAGAAAAAGTCCCCAGGCAGAAATATAGGAGGGAATGGGCAGAAGGAGAAGCACAAGCGCGGCGGCCAAAATAAACTGACATATTTTTATAATCTGCCAGCTGTGAAGCCTTGACGCAAGAATTCCTGACAGGAATCTGCCGAGTGCCACTCCTATATAGTAAAACATAATCATTCTTGCCGCCTGCTGTGCGGAAAGTGCCTTGTGTTCAACAAGGAATGTACTGCCCCAGTTCACGCAGGTCCATTCGATTGCGCAGGAGCTTAAAAACATACACCACATCTGCTTTACGCCGGGAATACCGGCTGTTTCCTTTAGAGAAAGCGATTTGATTTTCTTTTCTTTGGTCTGTTCGCTGTGGGCGTTTACCTTTTTCCACACAGGGAGCGCGGCAAAAAGAATCAGTGTTATCGCAAACTGGATTGCAAAAGCGACTCTGTAGCCGCCGCGCCAGCCGGATTTGCCGTCTATAAGAAGTGACAGAATATACGGGCTGACAGTAATGCCAACCCCGTAAAAACAGTGAAGGAAGCTTATCTGCGAGGCGGAATAATTAAGAGAAACATAATTGTTAAGCGCAGTGTCTATCGCACCGGCTCCAAGACCTAACGGAATTGCGAAAAAGCACATAAAAAGCAGATTGCCGGACAAGGAACAGCCGAGCAGTCCCGCCGCGGTCATAGCAGTGCTGAAAGCGCAGACCTTCGGTGTGCCGAAACGGTTTATGATTTTTGCGCTGAAAATGCTTGACGCAATCGCGCCACACGAAATGATTACGTTCACAAAGGCTGCAAAGGAAAACGGGAGATTAAACTCATTATAGATTGCGGGCCAGGCAGTTCCGAAAAGAGAATCGGGAATGCCGAGACCTATGTACGCGATAAAAATAATAATCAGAAGAACGGTCGACATATTTAATATCAAACCCCCTTTTGCGTGCAGATTACAATAGAAAAATTGTGATTTTTATTATATTGACAGTATGGTTTTTAAAACTTTAATCGCAAATAACTGTTTTGATTATACTATTTTGTTGTCATTCTTTCAACAGATTCCGAATTAAAAATACGATGTATACCTAAAAGCACCGACTCATCAGAAAGTGAGAGAATAAACACGGTTTCAGATATGGAGATCGTTGTTAAAAGGATGTATATTTTAATCAGGAAGCTTCTTACTACTTTTTATGGGAGATTACGAAATGAACAACATACTTTCAAAAAATCTGAAAAGACTTCGCAAAGAGAAAAACTACACGCAGGAGCAGGCAGCCGAACGGCTCAAGGTAAGCACCCAGACCATATCGCGCTGGGAGTGCGGAAATACATTGCCGGATGTGCTGATGCTGCCGGAGATTGCAAGGCTGTATTGCGTGACCGTCGACGAGCTTTATAAGGAAACATCTCTTGCATATGAAAGCTATGCACAGCGGCTTGCAAGCGTCTATGAGCAAACAAAAAACCCGAATGATTTTATCGCGGCGGACACAGAGTTTAAAAAACTGCTGGAGAACGCAGACTGCACGGTTGAGGATATGCGTATGTACGGCATACTGAACCATTTTATGATGCAGTATTGTATGGACAAAGCGCTTGCGCTTTTTGATGAGGTTATTTCAAGCACCGAACGCGATGAGGACATTTATCTGAAAACGAAACTTCAGAAAATACTTCTGCTTTCTCAGACGGGGAGAAACAGCGAAAGCATTGAATCGCAGTTGAAACTTGTTGAAAAGGAAGAAAATCATGCTGCCGAATGGGTTTGCCTTATAGCTGCATACAGACATTCGGGTCAAGAAGAAAAAGCGTATAAGTGCTTTAAAAAGGCAGCCGCGCTTTTTCCCGATTCAGCCGTTCTTTATCTTTACGGCGGCGACATCTGCAAGGCTCTCGGAGATTATGAAAAGGCATTTTCCTGTTGGGACAGGGCGCTGGAGCTTGATGATTCTTTATATGATGCTAAATACGCAAAGGGCTTTTGCTTTGAGGAACTATGCGAATATAAGAAAGCTTACGAAATCTGGTGTGAATTAGCCGATGAATTAAAAGAAAAAGGGTATGAGCACGAGTTTCGCCTGCCGCAGAAATACGCAAAGGCGTGTAAAAGAAAGATGGTAGCAAACGGTATTTTGCAATAAGCATATTTCATTCTCCGCATTGATTCGTAATTATTGAATTTTTAAAACAACTGTGATAAAATGAAATTGTCAATAGGATTATTGATAATTTAATGACGGAGGATATGAATTATGAAATACGAAATTATCGGAGGAACTCTGCCGGCTGCCATCTGCCATCTGGACGCAGGCGAAAAGATGATTACCGAAGGCGGAGCAATGAGCTGGATGAGTCCCAATATGAAAATGGAAACAACGACGAACGGCGGACTGGGAAAGGCGTTCGGCAGAATGCTGTCAGGCGAAAAAATCTTCCAAAATATTTACACTGCGCAGGGCGGCGAGGGTATGATTGCTTTTGCGTCCAGCTTCCCCGGTTCAATCCGTGCTTTTGAAATTGCGCCCGGAAAGGAAATGATTTTCCAGAAAAGTGCGTTTCTTGCAGCGGAAGCAGGAATTCAGCTTTCCATTTTCTTTAATAAGAAATTCGGAGCAGGTCTTTTCGGCGGAGAGGGCTTCATTATGCAGCGCGTAAGCGGAAACGGTATTGTTTTTGCCGAATTTGACGGTCACGTTGCCGAGTACGACTTACAGGACGGTCAGCAGATTATTATTGATACAGGTCACCTTGCCGCAATGACGGCAACCTGCAAAATTGATGTTAAAAGTGTGTCGGGTGTTAAAAACGTGCTTTTCGGCGGAGAGGGACTGTTCAATACGGTTGTAACAGGACCGGGTCATATCTGGCTGCAGACAATGCCGGCGGCAAATGTTGCAGGTGCTATCGCGCCGTATATTGCAACAGGTAAATAAATCTATACTTTATCATTAAACCTCATACGTCAGAAGAACGCTTAATTTCAATGGTAACTACGGTCACCGCAAAAAATCAGCAATCGGAAGTTGTACTATTTATAATGTACTTGGTGAACCCGATACTGACATACCATGGGGAATATAAGAAAAAACGGGCGGCATTTGCCGCCCGTTGCGATTTGGCTTTTAATTGATAAACAGCGCGTAGATTCCGACGGTCAGTCCGCTCAGTGCCATAAGGGCCGCAAGAATTATTGCCGTTACTTTAACCCATCCTCTGTTCATTTTTAAACCTCCGTAAATTTATTGGCAGCCGCCGTGAGCTTTTCGGAAAGCGCCAGTGCATCCGCCTTGTTTTTGCCGACAGCAGTTATATACGCTTTGATTTTCGGCTCTGTTCCGCTCGGGCGGATTATAAGTCCGTTTCCTCCCGAAAGCTTATATGAAAGCACGTTTGATTCGGGCAGACCTGTTTTGGATTCTCTGTTGCTTTTGGTATCCAGAAATACACCTTTTTTATAGTCACCGATACAAATCACTTCCATTCCGGCAAGCTCGGCAGGAGGCGCGCTGCGGAGGTTATCCATAATTTTTTTCATTTTTTCCATGCCTGCCGCGCCTTCAAATTCATAGCTTTTAACGGTGTTGCTGTAATAGCCGAATTCGCTGTATAAATCCTGCATAACATCGGCAAGCGTTTTGCCGAGCGTTTTATAATACGCCGCCATTTCGCATATCAGCATTGAGCCGACTACGGCGTCTTTATCTCTTGCGTGCGTTCCCGCAAGATAGCCGTATGATTCTTCAAAACCCATAATGAAATCGTCTGCTCTGCCGTTCTTTTCAAGCTCGGTGATAAGCTCTCCTATATATT
Organism: uncultured Clostridia bacterium; assembly: GCA_947585615.1. Taxonomy (GTDB): domain Bacteria; phylum Bacillota; class Clostridia; order Oscillospirales; family Acutalibacteraceae; genus Eubacterium_R. The sequence goes on along the minus strand of CANPXD010000045.1, from coordinate 5,284 downwards.
TGAAGCCTGTGAGCAGATTTTTGAATTCACAGCCGTATTTCTTTGCAATTTCCTCTGCCAGATCGGTTGAAACAAAGGATTTTACCGCAACGGCGTTTTCGGGAAGCAGTCCCTTTTCTTTCTTCTGTGAAAGAAGATAATGGAGCATAATCGCGCCGACCTCGTTTCCGCTCATCAGCACATATTCGCCGTTTTTATCAAGGACGGCAATGCCGACGCGATCACAGTCTGGGTCTGTTGCAAGCAGAATGTCCGCCTTGATTGTATCTGTCATTTTCAGCGCACATTCAAACGCCTGTCTGATTTCGGGATTCGGAAACGGACAGGTGGGGAAATTGCCGTCGGGCAGTTCCTGCTCGGGAACAACATACAGCTTTTCAACTCCGATTCTGTTCAGCATTTTTCTTACAGGTTTATTGCCCGTTCCGTTCAGCGGAGTATAGATAACGCAAAGGTCTGCTTTTTTGCAGATCCCGGGGTTGACGCACTGTTTCTGTACCTCATCGAGAAACGCTTCTATCGTTTCGTCGCCTATGTACACAATCATTCCGTTTTCAACGGCCTTGTCAAAATCGGTTGTTTTAATATCATTGAAATAGTCAACTTTCTGAATGAACGAATATACTTCGTCCGCCTCGGCGTCCGTCATCTGGTAGCCGTTGCTGTCGTAGCATTTGTAGCCGTTGTATTTTGCGGGATTGTGGGACGCGGTGAGTATGATACCGCTGGAAGTGCCGTATTTTCTTACGGCGTAAGAGAGACAGGGAGTAGGCTCAAGCTCTCTGAACAGATAAACTTTGATTGAATTTGCCGCCAGAATTTTTGCAGCCTCTCTTGCAAAATATTCGCTCTTTATACGCGAATCATAGCCTATTGCTATGGAGGGATTTTTATATCTGCTGTTCAGAAAATCACTCAGTCCCTGCGTGGCTCTGCCCACCGTGTAGATATTCATACGGTTTGTACCTGCGCCGATTATTCCGCGAAGCCCGGCAGTGCCGAATTCGAGTTCCTTATAAAAACGCTCGTAAATCTCATTTTCATCCAGACTTATTTTTTTCAGTTCTTCAATTAAGTCGGGATCTCCTGTGGCTTTTTCAAGCCATTCCCCGTAAAGTTCGCTGATATTCATTTTGCCTATTCATCACTCCTAAATAATATATTTATATTTTAATCTTATCAAAATCTGTTGTCAATATCCTCCCGATTTAGTATAATTATTTTATATTTTAGAAATTATTTTTTACCTGCGCCGATTAAAAGGAGAATATATGTTTGCAAAAGTAAAAAGTCTCGGAATTTTCGGTATGGATTCGTTTCCCGTTGTTGTGGAGGCGGATTTGAGCAACGGTCTGCCGAGATTCGATATTGTCGGTCTGCCCGATACCGCTGTTAAGGAGAGCAAGGAAAGAGTGCGCTCCGCCCTCAAGAACAGCGGGCTCCTCTTCCCGATGAACAGGATCACCATCAACTTCGCCCCCGCCGACCTCAAGAAGGAAGGTGCGGTTTATGATCTGCCTATTGCGATTGCTATTTTAAAAGCAACACAGCAGATAAAATCGCCCATTGAAAATTACGCGTTTGTGGGCGAGCTTTCGCTTGACGGAGAGGTACGTCCGTGCGCCGGAATTCTGCCGATGCTGCTGTTGGCGAGAACGCAGGGACTGCGCGGCGTTTTTGTGCCGCACGGAAATGCGGCGGAGGCAAGCGTTGTAAACGGAATAGACGTTTACCCGGTGAGAAATATTTTTGAAGTTATAAGACATCTGAGCGGAGAAAGCATTATCGCTCCGTGCTATGCCCCGGCAGAGATTGCGGAGGAAAGAGAGCAAATGCCCGATTTTGCCGATGTCAAGGGTCAGAAAAACGCAAAACGCGCCCTTGAAATTGCGGCGGCGGGAGGTCACAACTGCATTATGATAGGCCCTCCCGGTTCGGGAAAATCAATGCTTGCAAAGCGTCTGCCGTCTATACTGCCGGGAATGACCTTTGAAGAACAGCTTGAAACAACGAAACTTTATTCTATATCAGGTGCACTTCCGCAGGGAACACGTCTGATTACGCAAAGACCGTTCAGAAGTCCGCACCATACGATTTCGGCACAGGGACTTACAGGCGGAGGGCAAACGCCTCGACCCGGTGAAATAAGCCTTGCGCATAACGGCGTTATGTTTATGGATGAGTTCCCCGAATTTGACAGGAGAACCAAAGAATCGCTCCGCCAACCGCTTGAAGATGGAATCATCACTATTGCGAGAACGGGAGGAACGGTGTCATACCCTTCAAATTTGATGCTTGTGGCAGCTATGAATCCGTGCCCGTGCGGATATTTCGGACATCCGACACGTGAATGCACCTGCAGCGAAGCGGCACGCAGGAAGTACCGTGACAAGGTCAGCGGTCCGGTACTTGACAGGATTGATTTGCACATTGAGGTTGAACCTGTTGACTATGAAAAGCTGTCGTCAAAAGCTAAGGAGGAACATTCCGCTGATATAAGGAAACGAGTTGAAGCGGCAAGAGAGCGTCAGCGCAAAAGATTTAACGCAACTGGAATTTCGTGCAATGCAAAGATGACGCCCAAAATGACAAAGGAATACTGTGTGTTGTCTGACGATGCGTCGGCACTTCTTAAAGCGTGCTTTGAAAGGCTCGGACTGTCCGCCAGAGCATATGACAAAATTCTTAGAATTTCACGCACGATTGCCGATCTGGAAAACAGCGAAAGCATTAAATTCGATCACGTTGCCGAGGCAATACAGTACAGAAGTTTAGACAGAAAGTATTGGAGAGACTGATTATGACAGAAGAAATTAAAAGGACAATGAAAAATCTTGAAGAAAACAACATAAAATCATATTATGTTGAAACAAAAGAGGAGGTTGTTCCCCTTATTGAAAGCCTTGTTCCTCAGGGCAGCACTGTTGCTAACGGCGGCAGCGTCACTCTCGGAGAAACGGGAGTAATACGTCTCCTTGAAAGCGGAAAATATGAATATATCGACCGACGCGGACTTGCGGGAGAGGAACTCAGAAACTGTTACATAAAGACATACGGTTGTGACACATATTTTTGCTCATCAAATGCCGTTACCGTGAACGGGGAGCTTTACAATGTAGACGGTAATTCCAACCGTGTGTCATGTATAGTGTTCGGTCCGCGGCAGGTAATTATGGTTGTCGGAATAAATAAAATAGTACCTGATTTGGATACTGCAATCAGAAGAGTAAAGGAAAGCGCCGCACCGCTGAATTCATCAAGATTGTCATGCAAGACGCCGTGCGCTGTTACAGGTCACTGTATCAGCTTTGACGCCGAAAATTCGTCTATGTGCAGCGGCTGCAAAAGTGAGGAGAGAATCTGCTGCAACTACGTTGTTTCTGCCCGGCAAAGGCATAAGGACAGAATCAAGGTTATAATAGTAAACGAAAAGCTCGGATATTGATTTTAAACAGAAAACGCTCTGCCGCACATCCTCTGCGGCAGAGCGTTTATTCTTAAAGCGTTATATTGGGTGTATCCTTGAAATAATGCGCCGTTCACTGCTCTTTTGGAATTAAGACTATTTGACTCTGTTAAATAGTCAATGGTTTCATTATTTATGATTTCGTAAATGCCTTGGGTCAGTATTCTTATAATACACTTGGTATTCTTGGTAATTTTGATTTTTGGATAACTTTCCAAATAAGAATCGATTTTGCCGACGAATTCGCTGATTTCGATGTTATCTTCATATAGAACATCTTTGCCATTGGTTGTTTTAATAATGATTTTCGATATGTTTTCCGGCTTTAGCTGTGGCATTACAAAATCTTTTTTACGAATTGTTCATTAAAAAACGTTTAAAAATTAGGTTTATTTCTATAGTATACACCATTAAGCTATCAGAAATTTTTTCATTTTTAAAATCAATTTGTAGATTATTCAGCCTATTATAATTTAATCCTTTATTATACCTGAATCTACTCCAAATGTTGAAATGTCATAATATAAAATGTTATCTAAACGAACAATAGGCATATTGTTGTTAGCAGTTATAGTGCCGCTTTTTGATGAATTGTCAAAATTTGAAAATAAAATTACCAAACCGAATAACAATACTATAACAGCTCTACTTACAATAGGAATTGCTTTTTTGTTTTATATTATTTTGAACGTATTACCATAAAGAATGAAAAAGCGTTGATTGGATTCCATCATAAATATCTGCTTCCAATATATCAATTGGTTTCTGTTTCATATTCAAATACACAGATGTCTGCGTTGCCGAAATACTTTTCAACAAGGGGAGTAAGCGTGTCGCCGTCACCGTATTCAAGAGACTGCATTTCCTTAACTGCCTCGTTGAATCCCTCTGAAAAATCATTTGACGGAGCGAAACGGAACGCATACTCAACAGTGTCAAGCACACCGTTAAGAACAGTGTATGAATCTTTTTGCTCATATTTGCCGAAGTTGAAATCGTCAATCATAACAGCGTCTGCTTCACCATTAGCAACAGCCGTAAAGGCTTCGTCTGCTGACGCGTATTCGACTTTGCTCTGAAGTCTGTCCGATATTGCCGTATTACTTATGAGAGCCGCCGAAGCATCGGTTGAAACCACTGCAACGCGCGCTCCTGTAAGGTCGTTATAGGAAGCAATTTCACTGTTCGCAGGAACAACCGTGATGATATCGTTCTCAAGAATATTAACGCTCCAGTTATAATCCTCATTGGCTGTGCCGACGTTTTTCCTTGTGCCTCCGAGCATAACTGCCGCCGAATAGTTCTTACCGTTTTCGTCTGTGTAGCAGGTGTCCTCTCCGAGAATATACCCGTCCTCAACCTTGACAAAGGCATAATTTTTGTAATCACCTTTGAATGAATCGAAAGTGTTTTCAAAAAGCTCGATGTCAAAGCCTGTCAGTTCACCGTTTTCATCGGTGTAAATAAAAGGTGAGTTTTCCTGTGTGTATGCAACAATCATTGTGTCGTCTGTTATCTCGGAAGCTGTGCCGTCCGAGCCTGAGCAGCCTGTAAAGAATGCTGCTATTATTAGAGCGGAAAGTAAAACCGAAATCATATTTTTAACAGTTTTCAAAGTGATCCCCCTCGAAGTCAAAAAATAACAATATAATTCTATATCAAATTATTCTCAAAGTCAATATAAAGTGTTGATTTTGACGGAATTAAGCTGTAGGTTTACAATAGATGTGTTACAAAAAGGAAAAAAGAAGTGACGAATGGAAAACCTTGTGATACAGTAAAGTTGCTCAAGACCAACTGAAAGAAGGAAAACCATTC
>CANPXD010000044.1 GCA_947585615.1 uncultured Clostridia bacterium | reverse complement strand
TTTCATTTTTAACCCCAAAATACAACAAAATCCCTGCCTTCGCCTAAACAATACAGGGGTTCTTTGACAGGCTGAAACGCAGGAAATGTATTTCATTTCCTGCGTTGATTCTATATGGGATTGATTTCAAAATCGAAGTGTTACAAGTTAATTTCTGTACTGTGCGGACTCTGCTTTTTCATCAGGGTCGGGCAGCGATTCGGCAGTGCCGTAAAGCTTTATATCCTTTCTTTCCTTGTTTTCCTGCGGTTTGTCGAGAATAAAATCAAGAATGTGTTTGTATTTTTTGAGCGTGAAATCGGGATACCTTTTTCGTATTCTTTTGATTAAGGAATTTTCGCTGGACAGTTTTGATGATAAATCCTTTATTATTTCCTTTTCCTTTGCGTTTTTAATCATTTCCTTTAACGCTTCGTCTGTTGTATCAATACCTTTCTGGAGTCCAGAAAGCGCCGCGGACTGTATGATTTTAAGAGCTCTTACAACGTTTTTCAGATCGGAAACGGTGAGACACAGATCAACGATCGTTAAGGTGTAAAGGGCAAAGCAGATGATGTATAGCGCCGCGGAGGGAATCGTGTCAGTCAGCTTAATGACAAGCGGCTGAAGGACTTTCAGGACGAGAACCGAACCTGCTCCGAAGGTAAGAAGTCCGTTTAAATAGACCCGGCCCTTTATGTTGAATCTTCTTGATGAATAGTCCCACCACATTGCGTGAAATATTTTTTCCATCAGAAAATGCGTTATATATTCAAGTCCGCCGCAAAGCAGAAGTCCGAAAATGAAAATCAGAAAAACATTTGTTACTCTGCCGTATAAAATTGCCGTAAGCAGCACCGCTCCCGTTCCGTATATAGGACACAGAGGGCCGAATAAAAATCCGCGCTTTACGAATTTCCTGTCCCGTATTACATACAGGAATGTTTCCATTAACCAGCCCGCGATACTGTATAGTTCAAACCAGAAAAAGTACCGGCAGATAGTATCATACATTATCTTCGCTCCTTTTGATAATTTCAATGTATACCGGAGAAAAAGATTTAGAAAGTCCCAGAAGATCCATATTGGCGCAGTGTTTGTCGCAGAAGGTGAGAATAAATCCGCCTGCCGATTTTGGTGTTTTGGCAAGCGGCCACATATGATATAAAATCATTTCGCGCTGCATCTGCGATAATCCGCCGAAATATTTTTCCGCATTTTTTACTGCCTGTTTCGGGTGAAACCAAGCGTGCATTTCATCGTGCTTTGTCGTGTGCCAGTCGTACAGGTAAAAATCGTGCAGCAAGGCGGCTCTCGTAATCTCTTTGTAATCAAGCTTCAATCTTTTGGAAATTTTAAAAACGTTATAGGAAACATAGACGCTGTGAAAAAGAGTGTCTATATTTCCGTGATGGGGATAATTTTTCATTTCCCACACCTTTTCGTGTTTCAGCAAATCTCCCACCGTTACACAGTATTCATTTATTGATTGTTCTTCTCTGTATCTGTTCATAGAAGTAAAATATCACAATCAGCATCCGTTTTCAATTATATCGGCAACAGTTTTACAGTTAGTTTATAGTTTGACTCCGTGTATTTCAGTTAAAAATAGAATAAAGGCGGCTGTCCGAACAGACAAAGCCGTCTTTATCATAAGAAAATCATTGCGCAGGAAATCAGCGCTTCCTGTGTATTTTGTTCAGCCTTTTATTTATTTCGAGAATCTGCTCCTTGGTAAAGCCGCCGCCGAGCATGGCTAGGCCTCTTTTCAGTGAAAAGCCCTTTGCCATATCAATCATTGTTTTATTGATTTTGAAGCCGGCAAAGGAAGTGCCGCCGCCTTTTTTCTTTGAATCGCCGCCAAGCGCTTTTTTGAGCATAGGAAGCAGGCTGAGAAGCACAAGCTTTCCCTTAAATGTTGCCAAAATGTCACCGAGGGTATCGTTGACCGAAAGGTATCCGACAGGCGTGTCTATCTCAAACCAGTTTATGACTGAGCCTTCTCCTTGCATAATGTAACTGGGATTGGGGCTGCTGACCTTTCTGATTTCCGACGTATCACGGCACGCTCCCGCAACTGCGAGCAGCTTTGTTTTGCCCTCGTTTTTGACTTCAAAGCGGTAGAAAGGATATTTATTTTTTGTCTGCTTTCCAAGGCTTTCATCGTTTGCAAAAAGCTCAACCGATTCCTGATTTGTATAGACGGTAACGGTTGTAATATCCTCAGTCCTGTCTACATATCTTTTGCCGCAGATATGGACGAACGGTTCTGTGCTGAGATATGCCTTATAGGCATAAAAGCTGTCCTTTTTATACTTTCTGTCAAACGTAACAAGTCCCTTGTGATTCATCCCGTTTTCTCCGCCCTCGCTTCGTGCGTCCGCGGCAAAATCAAACATATTCCAAACGTGGGTCGCCCAGAGATACGGTCTTTCGTCTATCTGCTTTATAAGTTCCTCGTGATAATATGCCTGATATTCCTCGGTGTAATCTCCTTGCTCTGGGTGAGAGGAATGCCAGTTGAGAGCCTCGCAGCCGTATTCGCTGAGTCCGATTGCCCTTTTCGGATACTTTTTATGAAAGCTGTCCAGCCAAGGACCGTACATGGAGACGTTTCCTCCGTACCAGCCGAAATAGTGATTGTAGGATATAACGTCGGGAATCAATGTGTACTCAGCTGAGGGAGAGCACGTTGAGAGAACTGCGGCAACGGTCGGTCTTGTTTTGTCAAGCGAATGGGCAAGGTCGTTGAGCATTTTGTGGTTTTGTATCAGTCCCTTGTCTGCGGCGCCGGACATCGTGATTTCGTTTGAAAGCCCCCATGTGACAATACAGGGGTGATTGTAGTTTTGGCAGATAAGCTCGGTCAGCTGGGTTTTTGTGTTTTCCGTGCCGTTCGGCATATGCCTTGAAATATACGGAATTTCCGCCCAGACAACGAGACCTCTTTCGTCGCACAAGTCATAGAAGCACTGTGAATGCTGATAATGCGCAAGGCGCACGGTGTTTGCGCCCATTTCGCAGATCAGGTCTATGTCCTCCCTGTGGTGCTCGGGCAGAAGTGCATTGCCGATAACAGGTCTGTCCTGATGGCGCGATACACCCCTGAGGGGATATTTTCTGCCGTTGAGAATAAAGCCGTTTTGGGGGTCAATCTCAAAGGAACGCACGCCGAAGCGCACACAAACCTCGTCCGCCGTTTTGCCGTCGGATAGAAGACCTGCTTTGAGCGTGTAAAGATATGGGTCATCCGTGCCGTTCCAGAGGCGCGGCTGATTCAGAAGTATTTTTGCTTTTGGATTTTTTCCTTCGGTTTCTGCGGACGCGATTGCTTTTCCGTCTGAATAAATTTCAAATCTTACCTTGCCGTCTGCAAAAGCCTGCATTTCGATTTCGGCATTTTCGCCGATAAGCTTCGGAGTCACCATAACTCCCGGAGCGCCGTAAAAATCAAGGTCAAAATGATTTTTTGGTACGCCTATAAGAGACACGTCTCTGTAAATACCGCCGTAAAACGTAAAATCCGCCTGCTGGGGATAAACATTGTCGTTCGGGCTGTTGTCTGCCGAAACAGCGAGCGTGTTTTCCTCTTTTAAATCTTCAAGCTTAACGGTGAATGCGGAATATCCGCCGTTATGGGTGCAGATGCTTTTTCCGTTTAAAAAGATCTCGGCGGAGGAATTTACGCCCTCAAATCTTATATATATTTCATCTCCGTCGGGTAGGTCGCAGGCTTTGAGACTTCTTGCAAAGAAGCATTTTCCCCTGAAATAGTCGTTTCCGCCGTCCTGACCGTCAACGCCGTTCCACGTGTACGGAAGATCAATTTTTTCCCAGTCACCCGGCAAGGTGATCGGAGCGGCTTTTGCGTTTTTAGAAAAAAGCCATCCGCTGTTTATATTTTTAACCGTTCTCATTTTCCGTCTCCTTTTTCTTATCGTCAAGCTTGTATAAAAAGTGCATACTCAGCAGGCATATAACAGCGCCCGCAAACGGAAGAAAGCCTGTCATAAAGTAGATTTTATCCGGAACGCCCGCCGCCTGACTGAAAGCGTCCAGTTCTTCGTTATAGCCTGTCATTCCGAGCGCAAGAGCAACGACGGCAGAGCCTACGCCCTGCGCTATTTTTCTGAAAAGAGAATATGTGGCGTAAATAGAACCTTCCTCACGCCTTCCTGTCTGCTCCTCCTGATAATCAATGCAGTCGGCAACGAGCGCCCACATAAGCGTGAGATAAAAGCAAGAGCCGAACATGGCAATTCCTATAAAGGTTATCCAGACATACGGATTGCTGAATTTTACAAATGCGGCGATTCCGCCGAAGACAGCAGAAAGAAGGAAAGGATAGGTGCAGAGCTGCTTTTTGGAAAACTTTTTTAAAAGAGGTTTTGTTGCAACAATTCCCAACGCGACGGGACAGCCTGCAATAATTGACGCAATCGGTATCAGCTTTGTGTTGCGGAAGTAACACATAAACACATACTGCATGGAGCTTGTAACAGTCATCATAAGCGCAAGATATGAAACGGTTGAAATCGTAACGCCGAGCATATGCCTGTTCTTGAAAAATGAGACAAGCGTTTTAAAATAGCTGAATTTCTGTTCGCTCACTTCAGCAGGCGCAACCCGCTCTGTTGTCATATTTCTTAAAAGAGCAAATGCGATAAAGCCGATAACGCCCATAACGGCAACAACGGCAATGAAAAGATTCCCCCTCGGATTGTCGTTCTTATCGTACATAATCAGCGGAAGAACGACCATTACGGGGAGCTGCGCGAACATTGCGCCAACACTTCTCCATGTGGAAAGCGCCGAGCGGCCGTCGGAATCTGTAGTGATAACAGACTGCATGGAGCCGTAGGGCACGTTGACGCTTGTGTATGCAATGCTCCAGATACAGTAAAGTCCGAGGCACATTGCAATTTTAACGGCATACGGCGCGTTCGGAACGTAGACGAACATCAGTATGCTTGAGGCGAGCAGCGGAATGCTTGCCCATTTTATCCACGGCTTGAACTTGCCGTTTTCAGAAGGTTTTGTGGCATCGCATAAGCCGCCGATTATCGGGTCGTTTACCGCGTCAAATATTTTTGCGAGCAGTATAAGCACTGCATAATGCTCCGCTTTTATGCCCATACAGGTAACGTAGAAAAGCATAAGATAATTATTAATGAAAGCAAAGCTCATATTGCAGCCAAAATCGCCGAGAGCATAGCCTATCTTATCTCTCATACCGAAAGGCCGCGTCTGATTTTTACTGCTGTCCATAGCAAATCCCCTTTTCTGCATTTTTTCAACCGGATAAAAATGTGTTTTGCTGACAATTGTTTTCAACCAAATAATAGCACAGCAATTTGTAAAAGTCTATAAAAAATATCAGATTGCCCTAAAGGCAGTCTGATATTTTGTCAACAAAATAATGTATATCCGTATGAATGCAGATTGATTGCTTTTCAATAACGGATGGACAGCTTGCTTCGTATTTATTTACACAGGCGTAGACCGCATTCGGATTTTCTGAAGTCATTTGCCAGAAAGGATACTTGATGATTCCGGGCGTGTTAAAGCCGACTCCAAGCTCTAAATACAATACTTTAAGATTTTTATGCCTGCGTATAAATTCGGTATAACGTTCATTTGCCTTGTACCAGCCGTCATCCTGAACAAATTTGTCGTCGCTGCGCAGATTGGTTGTAAGAGGCTTTCGGCAATAAGGGCATTTCGGGATAAGCGCAGTCGGAATTTTCATGTCCCTTTGTTGCTCAAGCATTTCTTTTATAATTTCCTCATTGTCAAAGGTTTCCATACAGCACGGCTCGCTGCACTGAAAGAGACCGTAATCCCCCTGCGTGTAAAACAATTTTTTCTTATCAAAACCTGCTTTCTGAAAGCAGTGGTCAACATTTGTGGTAAGAACAAAATAATTTTTATCCTTTACAAGATTGAAAAGCCTTTCATATAAATCAGACGGTAAATCAACATAGCGGTTTACATAAATGTGACGACTCCACCACGCCCAGTATTCCTCCTGCGTTTCAAACGGATAAAATCCTCCGGAATACATATCCTTAATGCCGTATTTTTTCTCAAAATCCGAAAAATATTTCTTGAATCTTTCACCGCTGTAAGTGAAGCCTGCGGCAGCTGAAAGACCGGCACCGGCGCCTAGTACAACGGCGTCGCATTTATCAAGCGTCTGCTTTAATTTTTTTATCATTACAGAGCAATTCTCTGTAGATTTCATAGTCTTTATCCTTGAAGACATTAAATACCACCTTGATTCTGCTTTTGTTTTCCTTTTTGTATTTTTTCACTGTGCTTACTGCAATCTGCGCCGCTTTTTCATTCGGAAAATGAAATTCACCTGTTGAAATACAGCAGAACGCAATGCTTTTTAAACCGTTTAAATCGGCAAGCTCCAGACATTCCCTGTAGCAGGACGCAAGGAACGCAATCTCTCTCTGTGTAACCCCACCGCTGACAACCGGTCCTACGGTGTGAAGAACATATCTGCTCGGGAGATTGTATGCAGGCGTTAGTTTTGCTTTCCCCACAGGTTCGCTTTTTCCCTGGAGTTTCATAATTTCATTGCACTTCAGACGCAGCCTTACGCCCGCAAAGGTGTGAATACAGTTGTCAATGCACGAATGACAGGGATAAAAGCAGCCGAGCAGTGCGCTGTTGGCCGCATTTACGATTGAGTCTGTATCAATCGTCGTAATATCCCCCTGCCACAGATAAAGGTCTTTATCGGCAGGAACAAGGGATTCGAGGTGGGTTATGCCCTTGTTCCTGATTTCCTCACGCAGAAATTCCTTCTCGATTTCAAGATAACTGCTGCTTACAGGCTTTGGTAAACGGACATTGACAAGCGAACGGTAAAGACGAAACCGCTCCCTTTCTTCAATCGGTATTTCCATATTGCCGTATTCTTGATTTTCATCAAGCAAATATTTTATAAGATATAAAAGTCTTTCGCTCTGAGTCATTTTTTCACCTTGCCGTGTTAGTCAATTGTTAGGATATGTATGTCTTGATTTAATTATAACCATTACCTGCATCACGCGATCTCTTTCCGGCATTGAGGATTGGGCGTGTAATTTGCCGAGATACCTTTGAGGGTTTAAAAACAATTTAAAACATCTGCTCCCTTTTTGACAAATGCAATGAATTCGTCAATTTCGGCAGTGACGTCAACAAATTTTCCGCCGGGGTAATCCTTTTTGTCTTTTGTCAGTACCCAATTTCCCTCAGGAAGATAGACGGTTTTAACTGTCTGACCGCGGTTTACAATGGGAGCAAATAAAATATCGCTGCCGAACATAAACTGTTCTCCAAGGTCATAGCACATCTCATCATCGGGATATTCAAAGAACATGGGACGCATAATCGGATAGCCTTTTCGGGACGCAATCTCCATATGTTTTTCAATATACGGTCTCAGGCGTTCTCTTAAAAATACAAGTTCTTTAAGAACAGAAAAGTTTTTTTCTCCGAAGCTCCACAGCTCATTCGGATCGCCTGACGGTTCTTTTAGCCCGCTTTTTTCGCCGTGGCGGTTTCTGTTTCCGTGCAGACGCATAACAGGGGAAAATACACCGAACTGAAACCAGCGTACGATCAGTTCCCTGAATTCGTCGCTTTGGGTATCACCGCCGTAGAATCCGCCTATATCGGTGTTCCACCAGGGAATACCGCACATTGCCATATTAAGACCTGCCTTAACCTGACACGAAAGGCTTTCAAAGGTTGACGGTATGTCTCCGCTCCAAACAAGCGCGCCGAATTTCTGGCTTCCGAGATAAGCGCAGCGTATCAGCGTGACGGGAGAGTCAACGCCGATTGATTTGAAGCCGTCGTAAGCCATTTTGGCATAGTAGTAAGGGTATAGCAGCGCAACCTCATCGCCTCTGCCCTTGTGCAGGATGATGTTGTCAAACTGTTCGGGATGAATTTCAGGCTCCGCCTCATCAAACCAAAGAGCGTCAACGCCGTTGTCAATGTAATTTTTTTTCAGCCTGCTCCATACAAAGCTGCGCGTTTCGGGGTTGGTAACGTCAATTTCCGCCTGCCAGCCGTAAAAATGGAACACTCTGTCCGAACCCCGCGCAGTGCGCATAAGCATATTGTTGTCGCGCATATATGAATAATTTTCACTGTTTTCGTTGATTGTGGGCCACATAGAAACAACGAGTTTTATATTCATTTTGTGAAGCTCTTCTGTCATCGCGCGGACATCGTGCCAATATTTCGGGTCGAATTTGCAGTCGCCTTGCTCAGTCCAGTGAAAATAATCGGCAACTATTGCGCTGAGGGGTATACCCTCGCGGTTGTATCTTCGGGCAACCTCAAGAAGTTCCTCCTGCGTTTCATACCTCAGGCGGCTTTGCCAGAAGCCCGTTGCCCAGTGAGGCATAACAGGAGCGTGTCCTGTAATATCCGCAAGCGTTTCGGCAACCTCTTTCGGTGTTCCGCCGATAACAATATAATCGATTTTTCTTGTTGCTCCGACGCTCCAGCGTGTGCGGTTGTTTGAAAGCTCCACGTTTCCGACAGCGGGATTGTTCCAAAGAAATCCGTAACCGAGAGAGGAATACACAAACGGGATGGCGCATTTTGCGTTTACATTGCGAATGTCGAAGGAGCATCCCTTAAGGTCAAAGCAGTTGCATTCCTCGTGACCGAGACCGTAGAAGTGTTCTCCGCGGATGCTTTTGAAAGTAACGCGCGCCGACCATAAACCGCCGCCCTTGTTTTCGTAAAAACGAAAGCCGCCATTAAATGCGAGCTCCGGCTTTTCCTCCAGAATGATTTTGCCGGAGCGGCAGAAAAGGACTTTGCCGCTTTGCGAAAGCGAAACGCTCAGATTTCCGACTGTCATTGAAACGGTGTTTTCCTCTTCAACAATTTCAGCACTGCCGCTCTGCGGAATCAGCGTGAAGTTTTCATCACTGCGTTTGCAGTCGGGGAAACCTTCAAATCTTATGGCGTTTCTGCCAAAGGGTGTTATGCGGACAAGTTCGCCTTGCCTTGAAAAAAGTATTTCGTTTTTTCCCGTTTGGGTGTTTTTCATAATATCACCTCTAAATTTTTTTAAAAAATCCCGTATGTATGAACCTCTTATTAAAGGAATAGAAACGGAATTACAATATCTGCGCCGCTGAAGCAATGAACAGGCGTCACAGAAGTTCCCTTATCGCCGCAGACACGCAGCCGGGAAGCGGGGAATGTGACAAAGCTTTTTCAATATCCTTTTTTTGAGTCAGTCCCTCAAAAGGCTTATAAGCAATATGTTTTTTTGCCGTTGTGCTCTGCCAGCGTGACATAATGCGGATAATTGCCTCCCTAAGCTCCTCGTTTTCTGCACGGCGGACGTTGACTGCTGTCTGCGAATGGGTCTCATTTACATCCGCTTCGCTGAAGTAAAATTCAAGCTGCCTGCCGTCGTCCGCGATAATATCTTTAACAATCACTCTGTATGTTCTTTGACGCGGAATTACCGATAAATCGCCCTCTGCCTTATTGATTGTGAAAGTTAAATTGCTGCCGTTGTATTGAATATCAAATTTTGTAAAAGCTCTGTGTTCGGCATAATCCGCCTTGCTGTTGTCCTCAATAAGAGTGAAGCTTCCATTGCCCGAAAATGCCCAGATTTCAAAGCATTCGGGATTATCCGTTTTGTTGCCCGTGTCGGAAGAAAAGGGGATAATGGCGCCCTCTCTTGCGAGAACGGGTATGCTGTCAAGATCCCTGAACAGCGTTGTTTCCTTTTCTCCCTCATAGCTGCGGTTTGTAAATATGTCCACCCATCTGCCCTTTGGAAGCCAGACTTTAACACTGCCCATATTCAGTTCTTTGTGCTGTGGCTTTGTAATGGGGCAGACCATAAGCTCACTGCCGAACATATATTGATTAGGAACACTGTAAGCATACGTGTTTTCGGGATATAAATAGTACATAGGCTCACACAGAGCAATGCCCTCATCGTGTGTTCTGCAATCCATAGTGAAGATATACGGAATCATTCTGTGGCGCAGAGAAAGCCATTCCTTAGCACAGCGGAACACCTCGGAACGGTATTTCCAAGGCTCCTTCCCAAGCAACTCAACGGCTGTTGAATGAAGCCTCATTATCGGAGAAAATACGCCGAACTGAAGCCATCGCATATAGAGATCGTCGTCCCTGACGCCCATATGATGTCCGCCGATGTCGTGACTCCACCAGCCGTATGCGGCATTGGCGGCGTTTGCGGTGAAATACGGCTGAAAGTCAAGCACTTTCCAGTTGATTGCCGTGTCGCCCGAAAAACCGAGCGGATAACGGTGAGAGCCGATACCTGCGTACCTTGAAAGAATCATCGGTATTCTGCCGTCCTCGGAATTGTTGAGATAATGATAGTGATTCAGCGCGTTGAGAGGATCAAGTCCCTTTACATCGCTTTTTCTGCCCTGTTGCCAATCGATCCACCAGAAGTCCACGCCGTCCTTTTCATACGGCTTGTGCAGAATGTCAAAATAAGCGTTCCAGAAGTCGTCACTGCCGCATCTGAAGGCAACGGTTTGCCCTGTCTGCGGATCAATGCCTACAGCTTTTGCCATTCGGGCGTACATATCCTCGTAGGAATGAACGCCGTCGGCAGGGTGCAGATTGAGGGTGATATGAAGATTATCTTCCCTGAGTTTTCTGAAAAATTCCCTGTAGTCGGGGAAAAGCTCGGTATTCCAGGAATATCCTGTCCATCCGCCGTATTTTACGCCGAATTTTTTGTCTATATCCCTTACCCAATGCCAGTCCATATCTATCGTTGCAACGGTCAGCGGAATATCCTCCTGTCTGAATCTTGCCATCAGGTCAAGATATTCCTTCTGGGTGTATGCGTGATACCTGCTCCACCAGACTCCGAGAGCAAAACGCGGAATAAGAGGAGGAAATGAACTGATTTTATAAAACGCCTTAATTGTTTCGCGGTGATTTTTTCCGTAGGCAAAAACATAATAATCGTTTGAGTTGTCGTTTCTGGTAACAAAATGTCCGTTTTCATCAATCAGTATGGAATTGTCCTTAAAGAGATAGGCGCCGCCTGCCGTAATAAGACCGTCGTCAAGCGCGACCGCACCAAAGGTGTTGTCAAGCGTTCTGCGCGTGCCCTTCAAATTTTTCTGATGGGAAAGGATTTCGGTTGTTCCGGTATCCTTGAAAAAAACACTGACAGGTCGTGTGCCTTTGATTCGAAAGACAACATCGTCCGTTTCGGCAAGAACGTATTTTCCCTGTTTTTTCACGTCCATATTTCCCGATTTGAAATTCCTGAACCAGACGGCGTAGCTTGCAAGATCGGTGAAACTTCCGTTCTCAACCCGGATAAGACGCGATGTCAGATATGTAATTCTTAAACCGTAGCCCGTAAAAATCTGGCTTTCGTCTGCTTTCGGGTCTGTTTTTGCAATCAATGATTTATTAAGCATATGCTGTTCTCCTTTGAATTTCATACATATTGTTTCAAATCTATTTTACGGATACGGCTGATTCGTCTGCCTGCCTTATGGCAAGACGTTCTTTCGCGCCCTCATAGAGAGACGTGATTTCTTCAAGATGTCTGTAATTTTCCATCTGAGCAAGCGTTTTCTTTGCATCAAGATAGGGCTTTGCGGCGCGATAGTAAATGGAATTCTTATCCGTTGCGTCCTTGATTTCCTCTTTTATTTTTTCCTTTCTGAAGTGTATGTTTTTAATCTGCCGCTTTTGTTTTGAAATTTCCTGAGCGTTTTTGCGCTCCCTTGCGTTTTTCAGCGCCTTCAGCGCCTCGTTCAGTTCAAGCTCCGTTTCATCCTCCGCCCTGAACAGATCCTCAAAAATCGTGCTGTCAAATTCTTCAATGCCGTTCGGGAAATATTTTTTCATAGCCTTTTGAGCCGATTTTACGTTTGATACAAGAATAATCGCGTTTCTTCTGTTTTCCTTTTCGCGGTTGTTTCTTTTTGGCATAGCCCTTGCCTGTTTCCTTGTGAGCGTGAAAACAGAAGAAAAATTATCGAGTCCCGCTTCAACAAATTTTTCGGCGTTTTTAATCTCTGCAATGCCGTAGGGTGTTTCAAAACGATGAAGCTCCTGCGTAACAATGTCCGCAATTTCGATTTTTTCGTTTTCTTCAAGCTTTTTCCTGAGGTTTGCCTTTGCCTCTCTGACTGCCTGCCTGTTTCGTGATTTTTTTGCTTTCTTTATTTCGCCGCTGTTCAGTTCGTTTGGCTTTCTGCCCGCATACTCACGAGCCTCGTTTATGATTTCAACAGTTTCAACAAGCGCGCTGTCGGATAAAACGTTGTTGCCGTAGTCCTCAAAGAGAGCGCGGATTTTAAGCACTTTTACCATTGCCTTCTGCTTAGTCTCCGTTAAATCATAGAAGAAGAAAGGAATAACGTTCAGAGCCGCGCCCACAACAGAGGCAATAATGAGAACCGAACTGATTTTGACAAAATATTCGTTATTGTAAAGAACGTCGTAGACATTTGAGCCGTCGTAGCCGAGCGAAAGCGCGACGCTGCTGTTAAGTCCTGCCTTTTCATATAGGGCCGGCAGAACAAAACTTGTCGCAAGCGTAACAACATTTCCGATAAGTCCTACGGCGGCAAACATTCCGTCGATTCTTTCTCCTGTGACGTACTGTTGATAATCCCTTATATCAGCCTGTATGCTCGGGTTTAAAAGATGACCGAACGAAGTTATCAGCGTGTTGACAAAGGTGCAGATTAGAAGAAGCCAGATAATTCCGGGATTACCCGTCATCCTTACAATCGGGAGCATAAGCGCGATGAAAAAGATGTTAAGTATATTTGTTGAAACAAGAATTTTCTTTTTGCCGTATTTTCTGATGAAAAACGGCGCAATGATATTAGGCCAGAAGGAGGCGTTACCGGCAATGGCGGTGATAATTGAATACTGTGCAGGCGTACAGGCACTCTGATAGTTATACATCCAGCCCATTATGTTGCCGAACGAAGATTCGAGAAATCCGAGCCAGCCCGCAAGAGAGATTATCCAGAAATACTTATTTCTCGCTATTGCGCGGAACGCGTCTGAAAATTTCATCTGGATAACGTGGGTTTTCGCCTGAACGATTTTCTCCTGCGTATTGATATATATCGGAAGCGAAATCAGAAACGCTCCTGCAAGCATTGCCGGAAACAGGACGCGGTATACCTTGAGATTGTAAAGCGTGTTTTCTCCCGTTATCGCCTTTGCGACAAGAGGAAGAAAAATACTCGCGATTGACGGTGAAATGTTTTCAACAATTGAGCGGATAGACAAAACGTCGGAGCGCTCGATACTGTTCGGAGACAGTACGTTAATTAAACTGTCGTATGAATCGGTATAAAAACAATAGAAAAACTGAAAGCCTATATTAAATGCGAGAACGACAGCACATTTCCAGAACATACTCATATTTTCATACGGCATAACGATAAAGCCTATGCCGAGAAGCGTTGACGGAAGTCCCATGGTTATGAGATAAGGTCTGTATTTTCCCTTCATTGAGCGTGTATTGTCTATTATTTTTGCACGCAGCGCAGTGAGCGGAAATCCTGATAAAACGCTGATCATGTATATAACATACATTGCGGACGGTCTGATTCCTATCGTGTTTCCGATCAGCGAATTCCCTATACTGATGACCATCTGACTGATACAGTAAGTAATCAGTCGTTCCCCTATTCCGCCGAATGACAGCGACGCTATTTCCTTAAAGCTCATATAGCGTCCCTCGGGAGGTTTTTTCCAGTAAAGTTTCAGGCTTTTTATCAATCCTGACATTGTTTTCAGTATTTTCACAGAAAATTCCCTCTTTATGTCTTTAAATACTTTAATAAACGATTGTATTGACGGATTCTGCCGAAATTCTTATATCGTTTCCGTTTTGGAGAGCAAATTCGCACAGGTTGTACTTTTCGTTTGTAACGGCAAGCGTAATGCCTCCGTTAGGGCAATCCGGTATGGATACTCTTTTATCTTTTTCGCTTTCGTTTATGATTATCAGCACGCTCGTGTCATCCTGAACAAAGGCAAGCAGCTTTAAGTCACGGTCTGCCGAGGACACGCCGACACGCCTTGCGCCGCGCGGAATGTATTTTGAAAAGTTTCCCGTAGCGTAATAACGCTTTGTTGTTTCAAAGCTTCTGTCCTTGGGATTTATATATAGGAGACCGTCGCAGTAATCGTAATGGGATACGGCAATCCAGTGCTGCCACGAGGTGACGCTGAGAATCGTTAAATCCTCCCATATTACCCTTGCCGTTTCAAGCGCTGAGTTCATTGAGCGGTCTCTGCCTCTTTTCATATGAGTCCATTCGCTCATTTTTACGGGTAAATCGGGACAGTGCTTATCCATATATTTTCTGAAACGCCTGAGAAATGCGGGACGGTTGTTAAAAAACGGCAGCGGCACAGGAAGAAAATATGAATGTAAATCAACGCTGTCAATATTGCGCCTTGTTACGGGGTATTTCAGGAATTCTCTTGTATAGGATTTGTTGAACCATCTGATGTCGCCGTTTTCAACTCCGGAAAGCTTGACTGAACTCAGACTGCCGCGCTTTTCCAGTTCTTTGGCAAAGCATTTCATAAGCTTTCCTGCCTGCTTCGGTGAATAATGGCAGCCCTCCTGCCCACCGGTCCATTTCCATAACGGCTCGTTTATCGGCGAAAGGTATCTTACGGGCAGTCCTTCACGCACAAAATGCTCGGTTACATCAAGGCAGTATTCGGCGAATGCACGGTAATTTTCTTCTGCCAGATTTGTGTGGAAAGCGTTGCCTTTATCAAGGTGCGCCTTGTGATTTTTTGTCAGCCGCTCCAACGGGGAATTTACAAATAAAATAATTTCATCTGCACCGTCACGCACCGCCTGTTTCATCATATATACGGCGTTCGCGTCTTTGGAGAAATCGTATTTCCCGTTGCAGTCAAAGCTTTCCGTTCTGCGCAATTCGTCGGAATAGTTTCCTGCTCCCGAATCCATTGAGCCTGCGCCGATATTGTAACGGTATGTTCTCAGACCGATACCGTGCTCTCTGCTGTAGAGAAGCTGCGAAATTCTGTCTCTTACAGACATCCCGGAGACGCTGTCGGTATTATCCCAGCCGCCGACAAGCTGCGCCCACCATGCGCCGCTTGCTCCAAAGCCCTCAAACGATTGGAAGGCGGCGTTCCTGTTGATGTTAATATTCATAAATTCACCCCGGTTTTAATCCTGTTTTTTATTCAATTGTAACATATTTTTATACAGAATAAAATACAAAAATAAAAGCATCTAAAAAAATCTCTGTTCCGCCGCGCGGAACAGAGATTTGATAGTTAAGTGTTATGGCGTCATTGCCGAAATGCTTAGGTCCTGTGCTTTAATAAACGTTGGTGTATGTCTCGTGAATGGCACTGTAAGGGCCGAGGTTTCCGGGGCCGCTCTTGTAAGCTCTGACCGCGAAGGCGTAATTTGTGCCGGGAATAAGATTCTTAACCGTGTATTCTCCCGTTGCGCCGCCCTCAACGGTATCAATGGCAACCACCTGCGAGCCGATAATCTGATAGATTTTGTAACCGTCCGCCTTGGGCTGTGTATCCCATGCAAGCGTTATGCTGTCTCCCTCGGTTGAACGATCCTTCGTTCTGAGATTTGTTACCCGGTTCGGCTTCGTGCTGAAATAAGTTATCTCTGAAAACTTTGTGTCATACATCGGCGTAACGCCGTTGATCTTTATTCCGGTTGTAACTCTGACCTGATATTTTACGGCAGGATCAAGACCTGTCAAAGTCCTGCTCAGATAACCTGTGTTCATCGCGATCGTCCATGTCTGTCCGTTGTCGGGTGAAATCTGAATCTGATAGAGATCGGCGCCTTCCACCTCATCAAATGAAATGTCAACGGTTGTCGGTGTGCTGTTGGTCATCTTAACGTTCTGTACAATGCCGAGAGATTTAAGCAGAGTATCGTAGTTGACTAAGGTGTATGTCTCGTGCGTGGCACTGTAAGGGCCGAGGTTTCCGGGGCCGCTCTTGTAAGCTCTGACCGCGAAGGCGTAATTTGTGCCGGGAATA
>CANPXD010000043.1 GCA_947585615.1 uncultured Clostridia bacterium | reverse complement strand
GTTTGTGATAACGCCGATTTTTGTTATTCCGCTTTCGACCATATTTGAGAGAGGAAAATCTATCAGTCTGTATCTTGAACAGAACGGCACCGAACCCATAGTTCTTGTTGCCGTGAGACTTCCGAGCGCCTCCTCATGGATATTTGCAAAAATCATACCCAAAACTTTTTTTCCGTTCACTGCCTATACCTCCTCTCCCGATTTTATCATAACTCCCGGCTCGACAAAACTTCCGTTTTTGATTGTTGAGTCAGCGCCTATAACGGCGACGCCCCAGTCCTCGGGATTCTTAAGATGTTCGGGAATTTCACCGACCTTGGCATTTTCCTCAACGACTGCGTTTTCCGCAACGATTGAATAGTAAACTTTTGCGCCTTTTTTGATATGCGCGCCGGGCATAATAACGCTGTATTTTACGTCCGCGCCCTCCTCAATCGTGACATTACTGAAAATGACGCTGTAATCAACGCTGCCCTCGATTTCACAACCTTCCGAAACAGAGGAATTTTCCACACTGGCATTTTTGCCGATATAGTGCGGCGGGGCCATCGGATTGCGGCTGTAAATTCTCCAGCTCGGATCACTCAAATCAAGGTCTACGTTCGGATTGATTATATCAAGATTCGCTTCCCAGAGAGAATCAATGGTACCCACGTCTTTCCAATATCCTCTGAAAGGGAAAGCAAACATTCTTTCGCCTGCGTCAAGCATTGTGGGAATAATATTTTTTCCGAAATCGTTTGACGAGCCTTCCGTGTTTTCATCTTGAATGAGATACTGCTTTAACTTGTCCCAGTTGAAAACATAAACACCCATAGACGCCTTGTTTGATTTCGGCTTTTCGGGTTTTTCCGCAAATTCGTAAATGCGGTCGTTTTCATCGGTGGCAAGAATTCCGAAACGCGATGCCTCCTCCCACTCAACCTCAAGAACCGCTATTGTGCAGTCTGCGTTGTTTTTCCTGTGGAAGTCAATCATTTTGGCGTAATTCATTTTGTAGATATGGTCACCGGAAAGCACAACAACGTATTCGGGATCATATTTTTCAATAAAATTGATATTTTGGTAAATCGCGTTTGCCGTTCCTTTGTACCACTCCGCTCCTCCGATTGCCTCGTAGGGCGAAAGCACGTGAACGCCTCCGTTTAATCTGTCCAAATCCCAGGGCTGTCCGTTACCGAGATAATCGTTAAGTTCAAGCGGCTGATACTGGGTGAGTACTCCTACCGTATAAATTCCGCTGTTTACACAGTTCGAGAGGGGAAAATCAATGATTCTGTAATTCCCTCCATATGGCACGGCAGGCTTTGCTATGTTTTTTGTAAGCACTCCGAGCCTGCTTCCCTGACCGCCGGCAAGCAGCATTGCCACAACATTAGATTTGTGTGCCATCATTAGTGTCCTCCTTATTTTATTTTTTCAAGATATAACGCGTTAAGTCCCGAGAGTTTAACGCCTATGCTTTGGTCAAAACCGTGCATTTTCTTTTTGGAAGTTCTGTATGTGCCTGAAATTCTCGGCTTTTCTCCGCCGTATTTCTGTAAGTTGCTGTCGAACACAACCTTGTATGTTCCATTTTCGGGAACGCCGATTCTGTATTCTTTCTGGGAATTCGGTGTGAAATTGAACAGACCGATGATTTCCTTTCCGGACTTGCTTATTCTGCGGAAAGCTATGGTTGAATTGGCGTTGTCATCGCTTGAAATCCAGCTGAAGCCCTCCCAACTGTAGTCGATTTCCCAGAATTGCGGATGCTCTTTATAGAAACGGTTAAGTTCTTTTGTGAAGCGCTGAAGCTTTCTGTGCTTTTCAAAATCGAGAAGAAGCCAATCGAGACCCTCCTCATATGCCCATTCCTTGAACTGACCGAATTCCTGCCCCATAAACAGGAGCTTTTTGCCGGGATGAGCCATCATATAGGAAAGAAACAGTCTCATTCCCGCAAATTTAAAATCATAGTCACCGGGCATTTTGTTCAGCAGGCTGCATTTTCCGTGAACAACCTCATCATGGCTTATCGGAAGAATGAAATTTTCGGAAAACGCATAGAAAAAGCTGAATGTAATGCAGTTGTGGTTGCCTTTTCTGAATAGAGGGTCAAGGGAAGTGTAACGGAGCATATCGTTCATCCAGCCCATATTCCACTTGAAATTGAAGCCGAGTCCGCCCATATCGGGAGGCATGGTAATCATAGGCCATGCCGTTGATTCCTCTGCGATCATCATGACTGACGGATGCTCTTTGAACATCGAGGTGTTGAGCAGTCTGAAGAAATCAACCGCCTCAAGATTCTCTCTTCCGCCGTTTGCGTTGGCAATCCATTCGCCGTCTTTTCTGCCGTAATCAAGGTAGAGCATGGACGCTACTGCGTCAACGCGAAGTCCGTCGAAATGATATTTGTCCACCCAATACATAGCCGAGGAAATAAGGAAGCTTTTAACCTCGTTTTTACCGTAATCGAATACACGGGTGCCCCATTCCTTATGCTCGCCCTTTCTCATATCGCTGTACTCATACAGCGGCTCACCGTCAAATTCATATAATCCGTGAGCGTCCTTGGGAAAGTGCGCCGGAACCCAGTCAAGAATAACGCCTATTCCTGCCTGATGGCATTTATCAACAAAATACATCAGGTCGGTGGGGGTTCCGTATCTTGAAGTCGGAGCGAAATATCCCGTAACCTGATAACCCCACGAACCGTCAAACGGATATTCCATAATCGGCATCATTTCTATATGTGTGTATTCCATTTCCTTAACATAGGGAATAAGCTCGTCTGCCATTTCGCGGTAAGAAAGAAAGCTGCCGTCATCATGCCTTTTCCATGAGCCGAAATGTATCTCGTAAATATTTACGGGTTTTTCAAGTATGTTGCTGTTGGATGCGTTAAATATCCAATTACCGTCGGCCCAGTTGTAAGCTTCAAGTTCATAAACCTTAGAAGCGTTTGCAGGTCTTGTTTCAAAATGGAACGCATAGGGGTCTGATTTTTCAATTTTCCTTCCCTGAGCGGTGTGTATTATATACTTGTAGCAGTCATATATGTTCACTCCGCAGGCGATACATTCCCATATCCCCGGAGAAACGGGAAGCATATGGTTTGCTTCGCTGTTCCAGCCGTTGAAGTCGCCGACAAGCGACACCGCTTTTGCGTGCGGCGCCCACAGCCTGAAGGCAAAGGTGTCCTCTTTAAGTCTATGAACGCCGAAAAACTCATATGCCCTGTAATTTTCACCTTTGTGAAAAAGATACACGGGAAATCTGTATTCTTCCTTTATTTCATCCATAAAAACGGTTATCTCCTTTAAGCCGCATTATGCAAATTGAAAAAGATGATTATGCCGCTTATCTTATTATTTAGTATATCTTAATTTCATTGTATCATTATGTAAAGTAATATTCAAGGCTTTTTTGGTTAGTTTGTTACAAGATTTTTTTAGTTTTTTTAAATAATTGTGCATTTTGTTATAAAATATTGGAAAATTTTTGTGCAATGTAAATCAACGACATATTTTTTCTGTTTATAAAAATATAATGTAATTAACTATTGATTGATTAGAATTCAATATGATATAATACAGATTGTTAAGGAGGGTATGCAGTGAAAGATATTATTGTTGTATATCCTGTAAAAGAAACAGCTATGTCAATCCGCAGTCTTCTTGAAAAGGGCGGCTACCATGTGTCTCATATCTGTGCTCTCGGTTCATCTGCGCTTGAAATCGCTTATGAAAAGAGAAAAGGTGTAATTATCTGTCCTTTCTATATGAAGGATATGTCATCGGCCGATTTGGCGGAGGCGCTGCCGTATGATTTTGACATAATAGCTCTTTCCAAAAACGGAAGCGAACAGTATATGGGAAATATGATAACATTGCCGCTGCCCGTAAATACGCGTGAATTTATGCAGACAGTCGGCATTCTCGCGTCGGGAGGATCGGGATTTACAAAAAGAAGCGGCAATGAAAACGACTACATATCTAAGGCAAAGCAGGCGCTGATGGCAGTCAAGGGAATGACAGAGCCTCAGGCGCATAAGTATTTACAGACCGAGAGCATGAAAAACGGTAAAAAAATGTTTCAGACCGCAATGGATGTTCTTGATATGCTCGCATAATTTTAAGGAGATGGTCTTTAATGAAGTTTACTAAAATGCACGGCTGCGGAAATGATTATATCTATATTGACTGTTTGACCGAAACGGTAAAAGACGAAAAAAGTGCGGCTGTGTTTCTGTCCGACCGTCATTTCGGAATCGGCGGAGACGGGATTATTCTTATTAAAAAAGGAACTGCCGCCGATTTTGAAATGGTTATGTATAATCCCGACGGTTCGCGCGCCGAGATGTGCGGCAATGCCATAAGGTGTGTTGCCAGATATGTTTTTGACAAAGGATATGCAGGCAAAACTAATTTTTCCATTGAATCAATGGGCAAGGTAAAATATATTGAACTTTTTCTTGAAAACGGAGAAGTTAAAAGCGTAAAGGTCGATATGGGCGCTCCGATACTTGACGCGGCTGAAATCCCCGTTATAAGCAGCGGCAAAAGGGTCTTGCGTGAAAAAATCAATGTCGGCGGCAGAAATTTTGAAATGACCTGCGTGTCGATGGGCAACCCGCACGCCGTTATGTTTATTGATGAAAGTCCAAGAAATTTTGAACTTGAAAAATTCGGCCCGCTTTTTGAAAACAACGCTGTCTTTCCGAAAAGAGTGAACGCTGAATTTGCTCATTTAGAGGACAGAAAAAATATTGAAATGCGCGTCTGGGAAAGAGGAACGGGTGAAACGCTTGCTTGCGGAACAGGCACCTGCGCTACGGTTGTTGCGGCAATTCTGAGCGGTGATGCGGACAATGACGTTACGGTTCATCTTCTCGGCGGAAAACTGGAAATAAGCTGGAGCGGAAACGAGGAGGACAGCGTGTTTATGACAGGCCCTGCGGAATATGTTTTCAGCGGTGAAATAGATTTATAAACAACAGGAGGATGGCTATATGAAAATCAATGAAAACTTTTTAAAAATCGAAAGCTCTTATCTGTTTTCAACTGTTGCGAGAAAGCAGCGTGAATATCAGGAGGCACATCCCGATAAAGAGGTAATCAGACTTTCCATAGGCGACGTAACAAAGCCCCTTGCATCTGCGGTTATAGAGGCGATGCACAAGGCGGTTGACGAGATGGCACAGGAGTCCACATTCCGCGGTTATCCGCCGGAGTACGGTTATGATTTTATTTTAGATGCAATCAGGAAAAACGACTATACGGACAGAGGAATTGATCTAGATAAGGACGAAATCTTTCTTTCGGACGGTGCCAAATCCGACTGCGGCAATATAGGCGATATTTTCAGTGTGGATAACAGGGTAGCTATATGTGACCCGGTTTATCCCGTGTATCTTGACACAAATATTATGGCAGGCAGAAGCGGAAACAAGGGCGCTGACGGACTGTTTGACAATATAATTTATATGCCTTGTACGGCTGAAAACAATTTTATGCCGGAATTGCCGAAGGAGAAGGCAGATGTTATTTATCTCTGCTTTCCGAACAATCCCACAGGTATGACGGCAACGAGAGAGCAGCTCAAAATGTGGGTGGACTATGCCCTTGAAAACGATTCTCTGATTCTTTTTGACTCGGCGTACGAGGCGTTTATTACAGACGATTCGCCGAAATCAATTTATGAAATTGAGGGCGCGAAGAAGTGCGCAATAGAACTTCGTTCATTTTCAAAAACGGCTGGCTTTACGGGCGTTCGCTGCGGCTACACCGTTGTTCCCAAGGAACTTGAGTTTGACGGAGTCTGCCTCAATCCGCTTTGGGCGCGCCGTCAGGCAACAAAATTCAACGGCGTAAGCTATATAACCCAGCGCGCTGCCGAAGCCGTTTACAGCGAAAAGGGAAAACGGCAGACGAAAGAAGTTCTTGCATATTATCAGAGAAACGCAAGAGTTATCTATGACGGACTTACCGAAGCGGGCTTCACCTGTTACGGAGCGGTAAATTCTCCGTATGTATGGCTTGCCGTTCCCGAGGGGATGACTTCGTGGGAATTTTTTGACGATTTGCTTGATAAATGTCAGGTTGTCGGCACTCCCGGTTCAGGTTTCGGCCCGAGCGGCGAGGGGTATCTGCGTTTGACGGCTTTCGGAAACTATGAAAAGACCATAGAGGCGATTGAACGCATTAAATCGGTTTACGGTAAATAATCCATAAAAAACAGGAGGACAAATAAAATGAAAAAAACAGAACAGTTGTATGAGGGAAAGGCAAAAAAAGTCTGGGCAACAGATGAACCCGAAATTGTAATCGTCGATTACAAGGATGACGCCACCGCTTTCAACGGAAAGAAAAAGGGTACGATTGTCGGAAAGGGCGTTGTAAATAACAAAATGTCCAATTACCTTATGCAGATTCTTGAGGCAAAGGGCGTTCCGACTCATTTTGTCAAGGAACTTTCAGATCGCGAAACAGCCGTTAAAAAGGTTGCGATAGTTCCGCTTGAGGTTATTATACGCAACCGTGCGGCAGGCTCCATATGCAAGCGACTGGGGCTTGAGGAGGGCATGGATTTTGTTGCGCCCTCTATTGAATTTTCCTATAAGTGCGACGAGCTTGACGATCCTCTTATTTCCGAATACCACGCGATTTCCTGCGGCTTTTCGACAAGGGAGGAAATTGATACGATAAAGGAAATGGCTTTTAAGGTAAACGATGTTCTCAAGGAATATTTTGCTTCTATCGGCGTTGAGCTTATCGACTTCAAGCTTGAATTCGGCAAGACTTCGGACGGAACGATAGTGCTTGCGGATGAGATAAGCCCCGATACCTGCCGTTTCTGGGACATCACAACACATGAGAAGCTTGACAAGGATCGCTTCCGCCGCGACCTCGGCGGAGTGGAAGACGCCTATGCGGAAATGATGAAAAGGACAGGACTTGATCAATAATGCCGAACGATACATATAATTCGCCGTTTAATGCCCGTTACGCAAGTAAGGAAATGCAGTATATATATTCTCCCGATTTCAAATTCAAAACGTGGAGAAAGCTTTGGATTGCTCTTGCAGAGGCTGAAAACGAGCTTGGTCTTAACGTTACAAAGGAACAGATTGAGGAACTAAAGGCACACGCAGACGATATAAATTATGATGTGGCACAGGAATACGAAAAAAAATTCCGCCACGATGTAATGAGCCACGTTCATGCCTACGGCGAACAGTGCCCGAAAGCGAGGGGCATCATTCATCTTGGGGCAACGAGCTGCTATGTCGGCGATAATACGGATGTTATCACGATGCGCGAAGCGCTTTTGCTCATAAAGAAGAAGCTCGTAAACGCCATTGCGTCGGTGGCAAAGTTTGCCGATGAGTATAAGAATATGCCCTGTCTCGGTTTTACACATTTTCAGCCAGCACAGCCAACGACTGTCGGAAAGCGCGCCACTCTCTGGCTTATGGACCTTGTTCTTGATTATCAGGAAGTTGAGCACGTGCTTTCAACGCTTATGCTTCTCGGTTCAAAAGGCACGACAGGAACGCAGGCGTCATTCCTGGAACTTTTTAACGGAGACCATAAAAAATGCAAAGAACTGGACAGAAGAATTGCAGAGAAAATGGGCTTCAAGGCTTGTTTTCCTGTAAGCGGACAGACGTATGCCAGAAAGCTGGACACAATAGTGTGCAACTGTCTTGCGCTGATTGCACAGTCCTGTTGTAAATTTTCAAATGATTTACGACTTCTTCAAAATCTTAAAGAAATCGAAGAGCCTTTTGAAAAAAATCAGATAGGCTCGTCCGCAATGGCGTACAAGCGCAATCCTATGAGAAGCGAGAGAATCGCGTCGCTTTCGCGTTACGTGATGATAGATGCCCTTAATCCTGCTTGGACGGCCTCTGCACAGTGGTTTGAAAGAACACTTGACGACAGCGCAAACAAGCGCGTCAGTGTTGCGGAGGCATTTCTTGCAACAGACGGCATCCTTGATTTGTATATTAATGTTACAAGCGGACTTGTCGTTTACCCCAAGGTCATTGAGGCGCGCCTTATGAGCGAACTTCCGTTTATGGCAACGGAAAATATCATGATGAACGCTGTTAAAAAAGGCGGAGACAGGCAGGAACTTCATGAAAAAATCCGCGTTCATTCCATGGCGGCAGGAGCCGTTGTAAAGGTTGAGGGCGGCAAAAATGACCTTGTTGACAGAATTGCGGCAGACCCTGCCTTTATGATGACAAAAGAAGAAATAATGTCAGTGATGAAGCCTGAAAACTTTGTGGGCAGAGCGCCTGAGCAGACCGCCGATTTTCTTGCGGAGACAGTCAAGCCTATTCTTGAAGCCAACAGGGATTTGCTCGGAATAGATGTTGAAATAAATGTTTAACATAAATTTTATAACTAAAGCAAAAGCCGCCTGAACGTTCAGGCGGCTTTTAAAATACTTTGATATTATTGTGAAATCTGCACTTTTGCAGTACGCTTGTCGTCAATAAACGGAATAAGCTTGAAAATTCAACCTCAAGTTCTGTTTTGCAGCTCTTAAAACCGGATGCTTTTTTAACATCTTTTGTGATTTTCAAACTTCCGCAAGACTGTCTGTTTTTTCGTCGTCAAGTATAGCGATTTCAGACTCTGCGCCGTCTTGAAAAACATTGTTATCGAGAGCAATGTCAATGCGGATGGAATCACTGTGTGATTTACGAATTCATACGTAATAAGAACAGCTACCTTGTCTGCCGTTCCATGCGGAACTCAGCTTCTTTTACAACGTATCTGTAATCACCTATTGTACCGTGACAGCGTTGCTTAGTAGAGTCCTAATTTTACGGATACCATTATAATAATAAAATTAATTATAAAGCTTACCAATGCGCATATTCCGCATACTTTTGCTGTTTTCGGTTTACTGTTTTTCTTTGCAAAGAACAGGATGAAACCGACAATGGGAATAAGATAAGAAAGGATTGCAAGTATCACGCTTGCTTTTTCCTTCTGCGGCGGCACGCTGGCGTTGGATTGATTATACGGCTGCTGCGGGGTGTAGGACTGCTGATTTTCCTGTGGCTGTGCATAATTCTGATTATTGTTTTCGCCTGCCATAATTCAAACCTCCTCTATTTTATAAATCAATTTTAACACATAAGTGTTCAATTCGTCAATACAGGTATTCAAAAATTAATAAAACAGCATATGTAGGTTTACAATAAAGGATAAAGACAGATCATTTTTTATTTTTCAAAGTGTTCAGCCCGTCATATAACGGATTATTTCTCAAATTTAAAGGTGTTTAAAATATAATCTGCATCAAAAGCAAATGATGCCATTCTGAACAATGCCTTTGCGTGAATCCTGTCGTGCCATACAAATCTGCGGAGAACTTTTTTCAGCGACCACTGCTCATCGTAACTTCCGTTGAAAACCTTGTTGCACAAATAATTGCTGTGTCTTTCTAATTCATCAAATCCCATTTTGCGGCATTCGACAATCGTGCCGGTATTATTTGCTTTAATTCCGATTTCGCCCCAATAATAAGCATTCACATTTTTTGTATGTTTGTACATTTCTTCCGCCGTTCGCGGCACATCGCCGTAAAATGTTTTTCTATGCGGCAGAGTGCTTGAATTTTTATCGGGAACAGAATTATAAAGCATAAGAAAATCATCGGCAGATTTTAACGCAAGCCTTTTTAATTCAAAATATTCATTTTCCGAAAGAGGTTCTTTTTCGGAATCAAATAAAACGTCTGTATCCGCATCGGCAATATTCAAACAGGAAATTTTTTCCTGTATAATTTTCGGCTCAAGTATTTTTGGTGATGTTTTGCCGCGCCATTTTAAATAAGATTTTATTTCATTAGGCATTTTTTCCAGCGCAATTTCTTTTGTTTTTCCTCTTGAAAACGCGCCGGTGAAGTTTTCGGCATATAAAAGAGCACCGAATTCATTGTGCTCAAGAATACAACGTATGATCATCGTATAACCTCTGTGATTCATTCTTATTTGGCACTTAACGCATATGAATGAGCTGACTGACGGGAGCGTTTTTTGAAAATAGCATATTATTTTGCATTTTGTATCAGATTTAAAATGCTTTTAAGATTTGAAAAACCGTCTGAAATTTCTGCTGACAGTTTCTCGGAAAAAACAATGTTGCTCAAATCGCGATTTCTTGCAATATAAAACGATTTTCTGTTGAGAAAATCGTTTAAAACAATGCTTGAAATTTCGGGGTAATGATCCTTTTTGTATTTTTCTCCAATGATTTTATAACCGCTTTTTAGAATCATTCTAAGCTCTTTTTCAAACGGCTCTGGATTTTCAGCAATATAATCTTTCAGCGACTGAAAACCCGATGAAGTCTGCTTATAAATCCGGAGACCGTACGAATATCCGCTTGCGCTCATATCAAAATACAGTCCCGCAATGTCGCTTTTTCTGCCCTTTTGCTTAAAACGCAGATAGATGTATTCTTTGAGCGGAACTGTCGGTGAAAAGCGCCTGTCTGTGTATGGAGTTGAGATGCAGCGTGCAGGCTTCGTCTCAAGACTGTCGTTTATATCGCATACAACGGGAAGCAAATCGCTGTATAATTGATTCAGCGGTTCGGTTATGTATTTCTTGTATTCCAAAATGTTTTCTGTCTGTTTATCTATTGTGTTGTTTAATGAGAGGCGGATGAAAAAATCAACAAACCCGACAGGAAAGCCATTAAAAAATCCCATTTTAAAATCTCCGATTTTCCTTAATTTTCCTTCAAAAAATCTGTCATTTCAAGGTGTATTTCTCTTTAAACTTTATAATCGGATTCAGATATGAATCCAATACTTTTCCAGTAGCTTGCCTTTTCGCGGTTCACGGACCGTCTCCGCGTAAATGCCGCCGTTTTGAAGTATCGTCCTCCTGCTTCCCTCGTTGTCCGCAAAGCAGGACACCATAACGTTTTTGATTCCCAGAGATTTACAGTAGGGAAGCACATTCTGTAACATCCAGACCGCATAGCCCTTTCTTCGTTCCGACGGTCTGACAGAGTAACCTATGTGTCCGGCGAAATCCCGCAAATAATCGTTGAGCTCATGACGTACTTGGATTGCCCCAACCATTTTGTTGTCGCTCTCCCTGACACAGATAAACTGTGTGGAGGGTACCCGGTTGAGCGGAACCGTCTCTCGCTGTTTGCAGCGTTTGATCTCGTCTAACCAGTCTTCGGAACGCTCAAATTTTTTAAGCGAACCGCAGCCGTCCATTGTGCCCCCCGAACGCAAGAAACTCCTGCCGAAATTCGCATATCTCATTATTGTATTCGATTGTAGGTTCAATAAGTTTTAATTTTTCCATCTTTACCTCATTCGAAAACAGACTTTATTACCACTCTATAAGAGGTGGCAACAGTCTGAAATTTTGACGGATGTAAAACCCGATATGTTTTATATGGGTATTATAACACGCTTTTAAAAAAATGTAAAGAACAAATGTACGAAAAAATATTAAAAGCAACAAAGATTTTTTCCTTGTTGCTTTCAGATAAATTATTGCATATGAAATACGTCGTTTCCGGAAATAAGACCGATTCCAACAGGTCCCTTCTTTTTGTTGATTCCGCTGTAGAAGAGATAGTATTTGCCGTCGGCATAAAGCAGACAGGAACGGTAAAGACCTTTGTTGTCCCACTTATCGGTATTTTTTCTCGGGTGGAGCATCGGACGAACCTTTGTGTATGTCACGTTGTCGGGTGAATATGTGTAAAAAAGAGACATTACGGTGCGATCGCGCGTGCCCTTCAGGTAAGCTGAAATGTCCATTTCGTACCCCTTCGGGGTGTGAATGACGTCGAGATGCCAGTTAATATATTTCGGGTCTTCGTATTCGACCTTGATTTTCTGTATTGCTGACCAGTTTTTACCATCGGTACTTTCGCGGTACTCAATGTCATAGTTGGATTTCAGATTGATTGACCACATTTTGTATTTTCCGTCCTCGTAGAGCAGGGCGGGGCTTAAAAAGTCATAATTATTGAGATTATCCGAAACAAGCATATCCTCTTTTTCAGACCAATGAACGCCGTCGGATGTGGTTTTTCTTCTAAGAGAAACCTTGAGATTGCGGTAATCATAGTAGCGCCACCAGCATTCCAGTCTGCCTGTATCCTTGTTGTATACAAGCTCGGTGTCAGAGTTATAGCTGATCCCGTGCTTGTAATCGGAAGGTACAGGCTCAAGAGGATTGGAAAAGCCTGATGGGGTAACCCAGTTCACAAGATCGTTGCTTGCCGCCATATGCGGATTTTCCCAATAATCGTCACAGTGTTCATACGGAGTGTAGGCAATCCAGTATTTATATCCGTTCCAGCCGTCCTTGAAATACAGAACCGAAGGGTGGTAATTTATATAGTTGCCGTACGAATTAAGAATTTTAAGCTCTGATTTTGCATTGCCGTTGACTGACCTGACCTCAATGGTGCACTCGGCAGACTTGTTGCCCGAAACTGCCGTAATATTTGAAAAGCCTTCCTCTTTTGCGTTGATTTTTCCGTCCTTAACGGAAACACAGTCGCTGTCAGAAGAATTCCATTTTACGGTTTTACCGTCCGTTTCAAGATAATTTCCCAGGTTTATTTCACTGTTTTCGTCAATGGTAAAGTGCGGAGATTTAAATGAAAGATTCTGTGTGTTCTCAACAACCTTTACGCTGATTTCGGCACTGCAGTTTGCGCCTTTAACGGTTACGGTCGCGTTTCCTGCGTTCACAGGAACAAGCGAGCCGTTTTCAGTGGTGACGACGCTTTCGTCGCTGCTGCTCCATATCAGTTTTTCATTGGCATAGTACGGTACGGTTTCAATATCTGCAACAGTTGTTTCGCCTACGGCAACGGTCATGTTTTTCGGAGCAGTAATAATGGCAGCGCAAATTTCCGATTCGGTCAATTCAGACAGCGATGAGGTTTTTACATATCCTGTTTTCACTTTTTTGTCAGTGTAAATCACGACCTTACACCAGTTTTTTCCTTCGGAAAGCACTTCAATCTTTTCACCCTGACTTATTTTTGCGGCAGGTATTGAGAGCGGCTGCGGCTGAGTCCTGACTTCTGCGTCCGAATTTGCGGTGGCTGTAAAAGAAACGGCGTTTTCTTTTCTTACTTTAGCAAGGCTGTGTATATTGGCAGCGGCATACACCTGAGTTGCCGCAGCAATCAAAAGCACTGCCGCAACAGCCGAAATCATAAATATTTTCCGGTTCATTACTTTGGACTTATTCATTTTCCACCTCTTAAAACCATGCGCGCGACGATATATTGTCTATTTTCCAGACGGCATCGTCCAGTGTAAACGAAAAATAGGCTTTTCCTTTATCAGATTTTTGCTCACTGTATTCACTTCCCAGATAATCGGGAGAAACCGCGGTATATTTATAATCAAAATCAAGCGGTATATCTATTCGTATTTCATTTTGACCGTTAAACACAATATCGACCTGCTCTTTTTCAGGCTTAACCGAAGTGAATTCAAGCTGTGTGATATTGTAATTTGTATTGCTTTTGTAAAGCTCCTCGGATACGGAACGGATTATAGAATTGAGACCGTTTTCTTTAAAATTCTCGGTAAACTGAAGCGACGAGGAGTCGAAATTATCCTGCATAACGCCTGTGTATATTTTTTTCAGTGCGTCTGCCGCAGTGTCGCAAAGCTCGGTATATGCGCTTTCGGTAAGCTTTTGCTCAAGATACAATTCATTTCTTTCACCGGAAGCAACGGTAACCGATGTGCTGATTTGGTCAAAGTTTACGTTTGATGCGGAAAGCTCGTATTCTCCCGGTAAAATATATTCTGCGGTATATTTTCCGAGGTTAAACG
The DNA here is from genome assembly GCA_947585615.1 of uncultured Clostridia bacterium. GTDB lineage: Bacteria > Bacillota > Clostridia > Oscillospirales > Acutalibacteraceae > Eubacterium_R. Next base: position 2,583 of record CANPXD010000043.1, on the reverse strand, counting down.
TTCTGCCTGTGGAGGAGTCGGCCGCGGCAATATCTGTTGAAGTCAGCTCTATTCCGTTGAGCTTGACGCTTGTGCCGTATATACCGTAAGCAGTAAATGACGGTATTTTTTCCGATGGGGGAATAACCTTATATCTGTCAAAATTCAGAAATCCGTCTTTCGTTTGCAGCACATCGAAGTAAAGTGTTCCAATAGATTTATCATCCGAAAGATATTTTACGCAGTAAGAGCGGAGGGTATCGTCGGCTTTGTCTTCTTCAATTTCAAAATCAACGATATTCGAGGGTGCGGGATTCATTGCATCGGGATTTTTGCTGCAATAATCAACAAATGCCTCCTGCGTAACAAAACAGTTTTTGGTAATCTGATTTTCAAAACACAGATCACCGTATGCTTTCTGCCAATCCCGATCAAGTATTGCGTTTAGATAATGGGTTAAAAGCTTTTCAGGGTTATGAACGGAAAAAACAGCATAAAGTTCAGCTGCGCCGAAAAGCAATACGGCAATAAAAATGACCGCTAATACTGCTTTGCCCGCGGCAAATTTTTTTACGGCGGTTTTCTTTTTTGGCGGCTGCTCATGATGTGCGGGTCTTTCCCTGTTAAACATCTCAAAATCAATATTGTTTTCCATTTCTTTGCTTTTAAACCTCTGGTCGTTATATTGTGGTAAACTGTACTGCTTTATATAATACAGTTTATTATTAATTTAACACTTATAAATCAGATTGTCAATGCGGTCAAACCGTTTTATGCGCCTAAAAATCTTAAGTTTTTATTAACGAACCTTTTCAAGCATATCGTATCATATGAATCTTTTGATATTGTTAAGAAAAAGTTAAGATTAGGCAATAAAAAAAGAGGTGGTTTAAGCTTCCGCCTCTATGTTCTTTGCGATTTTAATACAAGTGCAAAACGGTTGATAAAAAACTTGATATGATAAATTCCTATATCTTTAAAACTTCTCATCATTCTTCTATCATTTTTACTTTTAGCGGTCTTGATGTAAGAAATTCTGCATTTGCATCCATCGTTGTCCTCGGATGTTGGTAAATATCAACTCCGACTTTTATGGGTTCGTCAATAACATATAAGTACCCTTTTTCGATACCGTTATGAGTTATTTTCCCATTGTCGTCATAGCTCAAAACGGTCGGCTGGTGAGAAAAAGCTTCCGCCAACGCTTTCCATTGGGTGATCGTACTGCCTTCCTTCAAAATAGTAAACTGTACATTTGAGCCATGATACCAAATTCCATCATCCTTGATCTCCAATACCATCTCTGATCCCCCTGTTTTGGCATATTGAAATATACCGCAAAAGCGAATGTGCCTTCATTTCAGATCCCGATTTGCCGGGCAGAAATATCCACCCATTATAAATCATATCAAAAAATGTGAATATGTCAATCGTTGCCGCTCCGGTACACATTTCACACCGCAAGCGAAAATCACACCGCAAAGGCGCACTTTTCAATGATTCCTCGGCTTTGTATCAAACTCTGCAAGATTATTTCTATGTTTCTGATGATTTTGATACAAGCAGAAAGAGGCATCAGAATAATGCCAATAATTCTGACAAATTCCTTACTTCATAATCAGCCTTTTCATTTTCATGGACAACGCTTGCTAAACCGCCAAGTCCTTGTTTAACCCATACGGTTTTCATACCAGCCATTTTGGCAGGCACGATATCATTGTCCAACCTGTCTCCTATCATGGCAGCGCCATCCGGCAAGCAGTTTGCAGCGATCAGCGCTCGATGAAATATCTCAGGATCTGGTTTTGAGATACCTTCCTCCGCTGAGGCTAAAACAATATCAAAATACTTTAATAACCCCCAATTTGAAAGACGCTCCTTGGTTCCCGGGCTTTGATTCGCAATCACGCCGAGCCGATACCCCTTGCCGGATAACCGATTTAAGACATATTCCGTGTCGGTATATGGCTTTTCTGCCTCTTTATGCCATGGCGGCAGATCTACACCGTAATATTTTACCGCCTCATGATCGCCTTTCCGATTTTGTATGGAAAACTCAATGACTTTTTTCTCAAAATCCGTGGGACTGATCGTTGTGCCCATAACAGCTTCGTGATATCTCAGCCGATAGCATTCGCTTTCGTCGATAAGTGTCGAACCAATATCAAAGAAAAGCCATTTTACATTTTCCATAATTCCACCTATAGGAGAAACATGAAAGTACATTCCATTTACCTCCACAAAATGCCAATCTGCGGGGCGAACAAGCCCGTATCTCAATAAATCTCACCACAAAACCGTGAATAAATCTATTTCTATTAACCCGTCGTACATTTCACACCGCAAGCGGAAAACTTACACCGCAAAGGCGCACTTTTGGGGTTTTCTTGTCTTTGTATCAAACATTGCAAGATTATTTCTATATTTCTGCTGATTTTGACACAACAGGAAAAAATCTTTATGTTTTGGCAACCGGGAAATTATTTTTTCCTGTTTTGATAAATTTGATTAAATCCTCCACATCATGAAAGTCATCATAATCGCCATAAATTCCTTCCCGATGATAAACAACGCCTGCTTTTTCGTTCCGTTCAAGGCAGTCTA
>CANPXD010000042.1 GCA_947585615.1 uncultured Clostridia bacterium | reverse complement strand
CCGTGTAGCCGAGCTTTTTGCCTTTTAAATACAGTTCCTTGCTTATTGGGGTGTTTTCAATTTCCTTTTCAAAATCGGCGAGGTTTTTAAGCTTATATAAAAACCACTCGTCAATCATAGTGATCGCGTGAATTTCCTCGGGTGTTATACCGTTTTTAAGGGCGCGGAAAACACTGAAAAGGCGCAAATCGTCCTGATTATGCAGTGCGTCTGTTACGTCTGTTCCGTCAAGAGCCTTGCAGTTCAAAGTGTCAAGTCCGATTTCCGCTCCGCGGACTGCTTTCATAACCGCCATTTCAAACGACGGTGCGATGCTCATTACTTCACCTGTTGCCTTCATCTGTGTGCCGAGTTTACGTGATGCGTTGACAAATTTGTCAAACGGCCACTTGGGAAGTTTAACAACAACGTAGTCCAGAGTCGGTTCAAAGCAGGCGCAGGTTTTTCCTGTTACATCATTTCTGATTTCATCAAGCGTGTAGCCGAGAGCGATTTTTGTTGTAACCTTTGCTATCGGGTAGCCTGTAGCTTTAGAGGCGAGGGCAGATGAACGAGAAACACGTGGGTTGACCTCAATAACACTGTATTCAAAGCTTTCGGGATTTAAAGCAAATTGGCAGTTGCAGCCGCCCTCTATTCCTAATTCCGTAATTATATCAAGAGATGCCGAACGAAGCATCTGATATTCTTTGTCACCAAGCGTTACCGCCGGAGCTATAACAATGCTGTCTCCTGTATGAACACCGACAGGGTCGAAGTTTTCCATTGAGCAAACAGCGATAACGTTCCCTACGCTGTCGCGCATAACCTCAAATTCAATTTCTTTCCAGCCTGCAATATATTTTTCAACAAGAACCTGTGTGATGGGAGAAAGCATAAGACCGCGTTTCACAACCTTTTCAAGTTCTTCTTCATTGTAAGCAACTCCGCCGCCTGCTCCTCCTAAAGTGAATGCCGGGCGTATTATAACAGGATAGCCTATTTCAGCGGCAATTTCCTTTGAGCGCTCTATGTTGTTTGCTATGTCGCTCGGCACAACGGGCTGATTGATTTTTACCATTGTGTCGCGGAACATCTGCCTGTCTTCCGCCTTGTCTATTGCTTCGGCATTCGTTCCGAGCAGGCGTACTCCCATCTTTTCAAGATAGCCGTCTGCGGCAAGCTGCATGGAAATTGTCAGACCCGTTTGACCGCCAAGACCGCCCAGAATACTGTCGGGATGTTCTTTCTCGATTATTCTTTTAACCGTTTCAACAGTAAGCGGTTCAAGGTAAATATGGTCGGCAAGCGCTTTGTCGGTCATTATTGTTGCAGGATTTGAGTTTATGAGAACAACTTCTATTCCTTCGTCTTTGAGGACGCGGCACGCCTGCGCACCCGCATAGTCAAATTCGGCGGCCTGTCCTATAACGATTGGCCCTGAGCCGATAACAAGCACTTTTTTAATTTCTTTGTTAAGAGGCATTATTTATTACCTTCCATCATATCAATAAATCTGTCAAACAGGAATCTTGTGTCGTGAGGGCCGCTGCACGCTTCGGGATGAAACTGAACGGAAAAAGCCATTTTGTCTGGATAGTCAACTCCCTCATTCGTGCCGTCATTTGCGTTTATATAGCTTATTGTGCCGCCGCACTTTTCTATATCTTCATTCACAACTGCGTATCCGTGATTTTGCGAAGATATATAAGTTCTTCCTGTTTTAAGATTTTTAACGGGCTGGTTTACTCCGCGGTGGCCGTATTTCAGCTTGACGGTTTTGCCGCCCATTGCAAGCGCAAGAAGCTGATGACCGAGACAGATTCCAAAAATCGGTGATTTTCCGATAAGCTTTTTTAATTCATCAATACATTCCGGATTGTCGCTTGGATCTCCCGGACCGTTTGAAAGCATAATCCCATCCGGATTGAGAGAAAGTATATCTTCAGCTTTTGTATCAGACGGCATAACGGCAACGTTGCAGCCACGCTTTGCAAGCTCCCGGGCAATGTTTTCTTTTTTTCCGTAGTCTATCAGAACAACGTTGTATCTGTGATTGTTTCCGGGTATAAGGCACGGCTTTTTAACCGATGTTGACGCAACAGCGTTTGTAACTCTGTATTGCTTGAGTTTTTCATAATCAACGCTTCGCGGATCAGAGCATATAACGGCATTCATTACGCCGTTTTCTCTGATGATTTTTGTAATTTCTCTTGTGTCCACATCGTACATACCGACAATATTGTTGTCGGTCAGATATTTTTCAAGCGTTTCGTCACATCTGAAATTTGACGGATTGTCACACTTTTCTCTGACAATATATGCCGAAACATATGACTTTTTACTCTCGGCATCCTCATTAATAAAACCGTAATTACCGATAAGAGGAAATGTTTGCAGAACAATTTGTCCGTAATAACTCGGGTCGGTAAGGGTTTCAATATAACCGCACATACCTGTCGTAAAAACAAGCTCGCCGGTTACGTCCGCGCGTGCGCCGAAGCTTTTGCCCTCAAAAACGCTTCCGTCCTCGAGACAAAGATAAATAATTTTTTCCATTTAAATCATCCTAATAGTTTAACTAAAACAGCTTTCTGAGCGTGAAGTCTGTTTTCCGCTTCGTCGAATATTTCGTCGGCGTGTTCTTCAAACACCTTGGCGGTTATTTCTTCTTCCCTGTGTGCAGGCAGACAGTGGAGTACCATAGCGTCGTCCTTTGCGGCCGCCATAACAGAATCGTTGATTTTGTAATTCTTAAATACCTTTTCACGCTCTGCCTTTTCCTGTTCCTGACCCATTGAAGCCCAGACGTCGGTATAAAGAACATCAGCGTCTGAGGCACATTCAAGTATATTTTCCGAGCAGGTGAATTTTCCGTTTTCAGACGCCCATTTCATAATCTGAGCATCCGGCTTGTATTGCTCAGGACAGGCAACAGCACATACCATACCCATCTTTATCGCTCCCACAATAAGACTGTTTGCCATATTGTTTCCGTCTCCGATAAAACAGAATTTGAGTCCGTCAAATGTTTTTTTGTGTTCGCGTATTGTCATAAGATCCGCAAGAACCTGGCAGGGATGGCAGTAGTCGGTAAGGCCGTTAATAATCGGAATGGAACCGTACTTTGCCAAATCCTCAACCTCTTTCTGCGCAAAGGTTCTTATCATAATTCCGTCAAGATAGCGGGAAAGTACACGTGCCGTATCTTTAACGGGTTCGCCGCGGCCTATCTGCAGGTCACGGTTTGAGAGAAAAAGCGCCTGACCTCCAAGCTGGAACATTCCTGTTTCAAAGGAAACTCTCGTCCTTGTGGAGCTTTTCTGGAAAATCATTCCGAGTGTTTTTCCCTTGAGCAAATGATGCTCAATTCCGTGCTTTGTTTCGTATTTGAGCTGGTCGGCAAGATTTAAAATATCAAGAATATCGTGTTCACTCAAATCCTGTAACTTAAGTAAATGCTTCAATTTTCGATTACCTCCTTGAGGATATTAAGTCCCTCGTCAAGTTCTTCATAGCTTATATTCAAAGCAGGAAGAAGTCTGATTTTTGTTTTGGCGGTCAGAACGAGAAGCCCTTTTTCAAGGCATCTGTCTGCGACGTCCTTTGCCGCCTTATCAGTTTCAATACCGAGCATGAGTCCCATTCCGCTGATTGATTTTACGCCGTTTACATTAAATAAAAAGGTTTTAATGTATTCACTTTTTTCATTGACGCTTTTCAAGAGCTTTTCATCTATTCTTTTAACAATACTTAACGCTCCTGCGGTGGCAATCGGATTCCCTCCGAAGGTCGAACCGTGAGAACCCGGTGTTACGGTATTTTCAAGCTTTTTCCCCAAAAGTACCGCGCCAATCGGGAGACCTCCTGCGAGTCCCTTTGCAGTCGAAACAATGTCCGGTTCAATATTGAAATTCATATAAGAAAAGTATTTGCCTGTTCTTCCGTTTCCTGTCTGTACTTCGTCGCACACCATAAGAATATCATTTTCTTTTGCAATTTTGTCGATAGCTTTAACAAAATCTTCAGTGAGATTCAAAACGCCGCCCTCGCCTTGAACGCACTCAAACATAATTGCGCAGACATCGTCTGTAATCATCTTTTTGAGAGTATCGACGTCGTTTGCGGGACAGTATTTAAATCCCTGTGTAAAAGGACCGAATATCTGATGAAAAGAATCCTGCCCCGTTGCCGAAAGAGTTGTTATCGTTCTTCCGTGAAAGGAGTTTAGGAGAGTGATGATGGTGCTTCTGCCGTCTCCGTATTTATCAAAGCTGTATTTTCTTGCAAATTTAATTGCGCCTTCATTTGCCTCTGCTCCGCTGTTTCCGAAGAAAACCTTTTTCATGCCTGTTTTCTGACAGAGAAGCTGCGCCAGTTCTGCGCATGGTGATGTGTAATAAAGATTTGAAACGTGCTGCAGCTTGTTGAGCTGCTCTATGACAGCCGCTTTCCATTCATCGTCGGCAATGCCGAACGCTGTCACTCCGATGCCTGAGCCGAAGTCTATGTATTTTTTGCCGCCGTCGTCATAAAGAACAGAGCCTTTTCCGTATTCAAGCGTAACATTGAATCTGCCGTATGCAGCAGCGACATATTCCTTATCAAGTTCCTTTGTATCCATATAATAATACCTTTCAGTCTGAAAATTCAATTATCTGCTTCTGAACATAGTTCCCATGCCTTCATCGGTGAGCAGTTCCATAAGAATGGAGTGGGGAACTCTGCCGTCTATAATAAACGCTTTCTTTACACCGCGGCGTATTGCGCTCGTCATGGAATCTATTTTCGGAATCATTCCACCGCTTATAACACCGTCGGCAACAAGTGCGGGAACGTCTGAGATATAAACTCTGTGAATAAGAGAATTTTCGTCATTTCTGTCTCTTAAAAGTCCTGCCACGTCTGTCATTGAAACAAGCGCCTCAGCTTTAAGTTCTCCTGCCACTGCGGCGGCTACGGTATCTGCGTTAATATTGTAACAGTTGCCTTTCTCGTCATAGCCAATGGTTGAAATGACGGGAATAAAACTGTTTGCAAGCACTTCTGAAACAACCTCCATATTCATTTCGGTTATTTCGCCGACATAACCGTGGCAGTTGTCAAGCGGACGGCATTTTATCATTTTTCCGTCCATTCCCGAAAGTCCTATTGCATTTCCTCCGAGATTTCCTATCTGGCAGACAAGATCCTTGTTCACCTTTCCGGCAAGTACCATCTGAACAACGTTTGCCGTTTCCTTTGTCGTTATACGCAGACCGTCGGCAAATTCACTTTTTATTTGCATTGCCTCAAGCGTTCTGTTGATTTCGGGACCGCCTCCGTGAACAAGAACAACGTGAATGCCCACAGTTGAAAGAAGAACCAGATCCCGCATTACTGCTTCCTTGAGTTCCTCGTTGATCATGGCGTTTCCGCCGTATTTAATAACGATAACCTTTTTACGGTATGCCTGAATGTACGGCAAAGCGTGCGCGATTATATCCGCTTTCATGGCATTTGAAATATCCATAGCATTATACCTTTCTTCTAATACTTAGATTATATTGATTATGTGCGGTAATCACCGTTGATTTTAACGTAGTCGTAGGTTAAATCGCAGCCCCACGCTGTAGCGGATTCTTTACCCTGATTAAGATTAATTATCACCTGTATTTCATCACTTGAAAGAATCTTTGCCGCCTTATCTTCACTGAATTCAAGGCACGCACCTTTTCTGAAGACTTCTATTCTGCCGTACTCACTTTTCATATCCACATCAACCGCGTTCATATCAAATTCCGCGTCTGCATAGCCGATTGCGCAGAGTATTCTGCCGCAGTTTGCGTCTTCGCCGAAAAGAGCACATTTGAAAAGTGTTGAGCCGACAACGGACTTAGCAACCGTTATGGCGTCATCTTTGGTGGGACAACCTGTGCATATACATTCAAGAAGCTTGCTTGCACCCTCGCCGTCCTTGGCGAGCATTCTTGTGAGATTCATCATAACTTCATAAAGCGCATCCTTGAAGATTTCAAAATCACTGTCTGCTTTCATTATTTCATCATTGCCTGCAAGACCGTTTGCCATAAGTGAAACCATATCGTTTGTGGAGGTGTCTCCGTCTATGGAAAGGCAGTTGTATGTGATTTTTACTGTTTCGTCAAGCGCTTTTTGAAGCATTTCGGCTGATACGGCGGCATCTGTTGTAATGAAATTGAGCGTGGTCGCCATATTGGGATGAATCATTCCGGAACCTTTAGCCATTCCTCCGATACGGCATACTCTGCCGCCGATTTCAAATTCAACTGCGTATTCTTTTTTGACCGTATCGGTGGTCATTATAGCTGTTGCGGCTTCTCCGTTTTTGTCATAGGCAAGACCGGCCGCAAGCTTGGAAATGCCGTTTCGTATCGGTTCTATGGGAAGAACCTGACCTATAACGCCTGTGGAGGCAACAATAACCTCTTCTGGTAAAATTCCAAGTTCCTTGGCAGTGAGCGAACACATTTCGTTTGCTTTTTCCTCGCCGTCCGCATTGCAGGTGTTTGCGTTTTTTGAATTAACGATAACAGCTCTCGATTTGTTTGCCGTTTTTTCAAGATTCCTTTTTGTAACGATTATCGGCGCACCTTTAACTTTATTCGTGGTGTAAACAGCAGCTGTTGCACACAGCGTATCACTGAAAATCAGTCCCAAATCATTTTTGTGTTTTAGGTTTGGATTCTGATTATCAATGCCGGGCTTTTTGATGCCGCAGTATATTCCGTTTGCCTTAAATCCTTTCGGAGCGCAGACTCCTCCCTGAATTCTTTTCATAACATACCATTCCTTATAAGATTAGTTCCCAAGTACAAGAGATTTTTTCTCATCTGCACCCATTAATAAATTCATACATTGAATTGCCGCTCCGGACGCGCCCTTGCCGAGATTGTCAAAGCGGGAAGTGATTACGATTCTTTCATCATTTCCGTTTACTTCAATCTCCATATCGTCTCTGCCGGCAAAGTTGTTTGAGCCGATCATATTCTCAGTATAGCCGAGCGGTCTGACCTTAACAAAATCGCTTCCCGCATAATGCTCCGAAAGTATTTCCCGAACGTCTCTCATCGAGCATTTTTTGTTTAGCATATTGCAGAACAGTGGAATACTCACGACCATTCCGCACTTGTAGTCGCATATCATAGGCGAGAATATAGGTGGATATTTCAAACCGCTGACGGCAACCATTTCCTTCAGATGCTTGTGATTCTGAGAAAGCGCATATTGACGCGGAGAATCAAGCTCAGCGTCTCTGTCTGCTTGTTCGTATTGCTCTATTCCGCTTTTTCCGGCGCCGCTGTAGCCTGAAACGGCAAAGCAGGTGACAGGGTGGCTTTCGCCTATCACGCCGTGGCGGATAAGCGGAAAAACGATCGAATTGAAGCCGCTTGCATAGCAGCCGGGATTTGCAATAAGCCTGCCGTTCACTATTTTGTTTCTGAAATCTTCGGAAAGCTCCGGAAAACCGTATGCCCATAGAGGATTGGTTCTGTGTGCTGTTGAGGCGTCAATGATTTTTGTCTTTTTATTTGAACTGTCGAGCATGGCGGCAGCCTCAATCGCCGCTGAATCAGGCAGACAGAGAAAAGTTATGTCAGACTCGTTTATAAGCCTTTTTATTTCGCCGTTGTCTTTTCTTTTATCTTCATCAATAACAAGAAGCTTAATATCTTCACGCTCCGAAAGGCGCTCTCTGATACGCAGACCTGTTGTTCCGGATTGACCGTCAATGAATACTTTAGTCATTTTTTATACATTATCTCCGACTTAACATTTTATATTATTACTTATTATACACTTGCTTTTTTCAATGTCAATAGAAAACATAGAAAAATTTATAAATATACATATAAATGAATAAATATACAGTAAAGCCTTTTTCCTTTTATGCGCAATATACGCTATTGAATCTGCACCGTTAATTACCCTCTGCCTTGATGAATTTTGACTGAGTGTGTAATCTTGAAAATGTCCCTCAGTTAATTTAAAGGAGGCATAAAAATAACGGATAACATTATTGTGGCAATTATCGCAATGATCGGCACCTGTGCAGGTTCTTTCGGCGGAATAATAACAGCTTCCAAGCTTACCAATTACAGACTTGAAAAGCTTGAAGCAAAGGTTGATAAGCACAATAGCTTTGCCGAAAGAATGCCGGTGCTCGAGGAACAAATCAAGGTTCTTAATCATAGAATAGAGAACCTTGAAAAATAGGTAGGATAGGAGTGTTTTTATGAAAACAAGACTGAAAAGCCCCATAGTGTGGCTGTCGATTCTGGCACAGGTTTGCATAGTAATCACGATGTTTGCGCCGGATGTTGAAAACACGGTAAAAACAATAGGAACGTGCATTATTGAAATTTTGACGCTGCTCGGAATATTTAACAATCCGACGGACTGCAAAAACTTTTAGTTGTGAGTGTCCTGAAAGTCAAATGTCCCGGCGGTATTTCGCATATGCCGCAGACATCTGATTGCCGCACATCTTATATGCCCACGGTAAGAGTCGGCATAACTTTTCTCGTGGGCGGAAAGGACAGGAAAGATCTTGAAGCTTATAGAATTTTTTGATTCTCTCAACGGCAAGTTTATTGATGTAGACGGTGCCGGAAGCTCAACAAATAAAAACCAGTGCGTTGACGTTGTAAAGGCTTATTGCAACAGAGTATTCGGAGTCCCCGTATCCTCAATGAGCGGTTACGGCGACGCGTGGGAATACTATGATAATTTTTCCAAGAAAACAGCAATTTCCCCGTATTTTACTAAAATTTCGTACAAAAGCGGTATGGAGATAAAGGCAGGGGATATTGTTGTATGGAAAGCAAGTCTGAACGCAATCGGAGCAGGGCATATAGGAATTGCATCGGGAAAATATTCATCATCATCTTTTGAAAGCTTTGACCAGAATTTCCCGTCCGGAAGCCCCTGCAAGTTTGTAACGCATTCTTATAATAAGGTAAACGGTATTCTCCGACCGAAGGATCGAAGTAAAATCGACGGCGAAACAAAACTTGCGGGAACCGGAAGCTTTCCGACAGCCGAGAACTGGAAAAATGGCTCAACCAAGGAAACGGTTTATTCCGAAAATTCACTCAAAACCAAAATAGGAATGCTTGCGGTGCGTGAGAACGCCAAATGTTACAGCAAAGCAGGCAACGCGTATCTTGTTGTCTATGATCTTGATGGGACAGATAAGCATAAAGCGGGTTTTGTGGAATATGCAGGCGGAGTCGCCAAAGCACCGCCTGAGAGCAAAAGCTATAATAACGGTTCAACTCCCGAAACCGTTTATGCCGACACCGCGAAGAAAACGAAAGTCGGCAGTCTTAATCCGAGAGAAAGCTGTTACTGCCTCGGTAAAATAGACGGTATGTATCTTGTGCTTTATTATGTTACGGGTACAAACACGCAGAAATGCGGTTTTGTTTCGTACTCGGGCGGTGTTAAATGAATCGGCAAACTAAAAATTGCCTGCCTCATTCGGGGCAGGCAATACTTTTAATACGTCAACACGGTTATTGAAGTAAATATTGTAAAGGCAGTCATATTAAAGCGTTTTTCTTCAATTCCTTTTTCAGTCGTTTAATCGTCATTCTCAGTATTAATTCCGTATGTGTTCCTGATGAAATAAAGCAGTAAATCTCGTGATAAACTGCGTAAAAGGCACATTTTAAATCACATTTTTCCGAGACGGGGAATTTTCTTTTATAAGTTTCATAGAGATTGAAGCATTTTCCCGTCAGATTATTAAGCTGGAATAAATCGAATTCCTTATCAGCCCATTTACATTCCAACGGATCAATAATTGCTGTTATGTTTAGCTTTTTGTCCGACATAACGTTCATTACATTTAGGTCTCCGTGAATCAATGAACCATGTTCAACCGGGTCGCTGAATATGTAATCAAAATGCTTCCATGCGGTTTTCATAACATCGAGAGTTTTGTTGTTTAAAATACCGTTTTTGTTCATACGGACCGCTTCTGTCAGAATCTCCTCGGCAAACGGCTTGTAGTAGTCAAGCCAATTATCATATTCGGGATTTTCAAGACTGCCGAATCTGCTGTTGGTTATACTGTGCCAGTTTCCAAGGCAGTCGGCGATAGTATCGGCAAATTTCTCTTTTTTTCTTTTGCTCAAAAAAAGCTTTGAAAAATCGGTAAAGCAGTCTGTTCCGTCAATGAATTCTTCAACAAGAAAGTCCATCGGAATGCTGTTTGTCGCTTCAAATGTAAAATATACTTCGGGAATGTGTATTGTGGAATTTTCCGCGAGTTTTTTTAAAGCGTTTGATTCAATAAGAAACATTCCACTTACACGGCAGGCTTTAACGATCAGCCTGTAGGGAGAAACGGGTATTTCAACCTTATAAACGTAACCAAAGGAACCTCCGCCGACAAACGTTATATTATTTACTTTGCATGAATAGTGCCGGCAAATAATTTCTTTTGCATATTCAAGCGTCTGCTTCATACTGCTTTTTCTTATCTTTTTTTGCTCCATTTTCATACCCTTTCAATTTTATAAATTAGTGTGAAATGGCTTTCAGTAATCTTTTGCTTCTGTATACCAAATAATTAAAACCACCTTTGCCGAGCGTTTTATACCACAGCAATTCATTAAACAGGGCATACAGTTCTACTTTTGTGTCGCAGTTCTTTGATGTTTTAACTTTGCTCTTATAAATTTCATACAGATGTAATTTTTTCCCGTATCCGACTGTCAGTGCAAACAATTCATATTCAGGCTCAGCCCACATAACGTTAAACGGGTCAATGATTCCTTTTAAGGACATAGTTTCCGCGTCAATTATAAAATTCGGAAACCAATAATCACCATGTATCAGTGTTGCGTTATCCCGATCGTCTCCGATTATTTCATACAGTTTTTCATACGCAAGTTCAACTGCTTTTTTTACAATATCGGGAACTGCGGACGCGGCGGTGAAGTCGGCAACATCCTTAACAAACCGGCTGTAATATTCATACCAGGAATTGTATACGGCATTGTCAATAGGTCCGTATTTGTCGTTTTTGACAGTATGGATTTTTAACAGATTGTCCACTATTTCATTTGCAAGTTTCTTTTTATTTTTTTTAAGAAAAAGCATTTTCTCGCTTAATTCCGAACCCTCAATCCATTCCATTCCGAGAAAAGCTTTACCTTCAAGAGCATCAACAAAATATAGTTTCGGCAACTTGCAGTTGACTTTGCTTGAAATGAACTTGATTCGTTTGAATTCATCAAATAAAAGCTGTGGGCAGTCACTCACTTTTACAGCAATAGAATATGGCGCATCGTCAAGCGTTACTTTAAAAACGACGCTGCTTGCACCACTTCCGGTTTCGGATATTTCCATTGCCTTACAGTTTAAATTTTTTTCAATGAGCAATTTTATATTCTTTTTCATAATTGCTCCTTTGCTCTTGTATGAAAAGGAAAAAACTCCCGAAGAGCGCATAAAAGCTTGGAATTTCGGGAGTTTTTAGTTGGAGCTGATAGGCGGACTTGAACCGCCGACCTCATCCTTACCAAGGATGCGCTCTACCGCCTGAGCCATATCAGCATCTTGTGGCGACCCGGAACGGACTTGAACCGTCGACCTCCTGCGTGACAGGCAGGCGTTCTAACCGGCTGAACTACCGGGCCGTTTGCCTGCAAGTGGTATTATACGAAATAGTTTTGATATTGTCAAGTGATGAGCAGTTGAAATTTTTTTAAAAATGTGATAGGATATTTTTATTATGATTACTAAAAATTATCACACGCACACAGCGAGATGCCGTCATGCAAGCGGCAGCGACAGAGATTTTGTACTTGCGGCTATAGAAAACGGATATAAGGAAATAGGATTTTCGGATCATGCTCCGATGCTGTTCGACATGGATGATTATTATTCAAGCTTCAGGATGTATCCTTATGAAGCTGCGGGATACATAGATTCCATAAGAAAACTTAAGGCTGAATTCAGGGAAAAAATAAACATCCTTGTCGGCTTTGAGCTTGAATATTATCCGAAATTGTTTGCGCGGGAGCTTAACTTCCTTAAAAGTTTAGATATTGACTATCTGATATTGGGACAGCATTGCACGCTGAACGAATATGAAAACGGCTCGGTCTACTGCGGACAGAAAGTAAGCTCTGTCAAGGTGCTTGACGACTATATCAATCAGTCTGTTGATGGATTGAAAACCGGCAGATTTTCGTATCTTGCGCATCCCGATATGATTAATTTCACAGGGGATATGGATGTTTATAAGGAAAGAATGTATTTTCTTTGTGCAGAGGCAAAACGTCTTGGTTATCCGATCGAGTTTAATATTTTGGGTTTTGTTGACGGGCGTAATTATCCCAACGATATATTTTGGAAAATAGCCGCCGAGGTTAAAAATAACGTGGTTATCGGGATAGACGCTCATAATCCGAATGCTTATTATGATAGAGATTCATTGATTTCAGCTCAGGAATATCTTAAACAGCTTGGATTAACTGCAAACAACAACATTGAACTTATCAAACCGTGACGCTTAACAGATTAATAAAAGGAAAGAGAGAGGATTAAGCTGAATAAATTAAAAAAATATGTAAACACCGATTACCATTTTGACAAGCCTGTCATGTTTGGCATACTGTCTGCAATTTGGGCGGTTTCCGGAATATACGGATTTGTATATGAGTTTATTTTTTACTATTTTAACGGAGGAATGAAGGATTGGTATTGGCGCGGAGGATGCTTTGGTCCCTGGATAGTTATTTACGGCATAGGGGCGCTTCTCATTTTCTTTCTTACCTACAGATTAAAGAAAAAGCCGTGGGCCGTTTTTCTGGTCAGCGGACTTAGCTGCGGAGCTCTTGAGTTTTTAACAGGCGCTGCTTTCTATTATCTAATGGACGGAAAGCGAAACTGGGACTATAACACGGAAATTCTTAATTTCGGAAACATAAACGGCTTTGTCTGTCTGCGTTCCGTTTTGATTTTTGCCGTTTCCGGCGTTTTGCTGACCTATTTGATAGTGCCCATTCTATTTTATCTTGCAAAAAAGATAAACAGAAAGCTGTTTTTGGCAATTTCAATATCTATAGGCGTTTTATTTTTGGTGGATGTTCTATATAATACGGTTATTGCGCCTCATTTCCCTGATTTATACACAGCCGTTGATTTATATTCAAGTCTTGGCTTTAAATTTATGAAGTTTTAGAAACAGCGGTGTTGCAATGGAATTCTATGAGCTTATAGAAAAAATAATCGGTTTTATACCCGATGAATTTAAAAATCTGCGCAATATTTCCGAAATCGCTATGCCTTGGATTTTGGGAATCTGCACTGCCGCAACGTGTCTTTTCGGTCATAAGGTTCACACCGTTTGGAAAGCGTTTCTGTTTTTCTGGATAGGATTTTTTATACCGTTGCTTATACTTCAAATTCTATTTGAACCTACCGGGGTGCTGTTTTGGGTTTTCACCGTGCTTTGCGTTGCTGTGGGCGTGCTCTGCGCAGTTTACTCAAAAAAGATTCATAAAGCGGAATTGTTTATAACAACATTTTTTATCGTGTTTATTTCTGTTCCGTCGTATCTTTCTTTTCTTGGCAATTCGGGCAGTATGCTCGCGGGCTTATTCCTTTCCGTTGCTGCAGCGGTTCTCAGCATTAAGTATAAGTATATAACGGTTATTGTTACAACTTCTTTTTCGGGATCTTTTATGCTGTTTAATATTATTGAAAGCAAAACGGGTTTTCCCCATATTCCGATTACCGTGTTTGCAATTGTTTTTGCCCTATGCGGATTTGCGTTACAGTGTTATGTGGAAAGAGAGGAACTTAAAGAAACGTACGAAAATTTAAAAAAGCGAAAAAATCAAATGAAATCCGTTTCGCAAAAAATTAAGCAAAACGGTAAAAAATAAGAAAAGGAATATAATGCCGACGCCGCTCAAGCGATATTTAAATTATACGCGGCTTCAGAGAGCAAACAGAGTCTATAAATATTGATTAGAGCGAAGCAGAAAACGATTTTTTCAAAAAGAGTTTCTCCGTTCTTCTTGAAAGCGGGAATCGTGTGTATTGTTACGGTGAAGGGTTGCGCGGCAAGAAAATCCAAAATACGCACAGGGATTTTTTGCAAATCGGTGGGTTTCAAGTCCGCATAAAGTAATATTAAAGCATTCAAGTGTAAAGCTTGAATGCTTTTTCCATACATAAGGACAGCGAACATTGAATTTATATTGCCGCTTTTTCTTCCGAGTGCTTAATGATGTTCTTTTTAATCTTTTTTATAATATGCTTTATTAAAGAAACCGCCAAAAGGACTGTTAAGCAAATGACAAGAAGCAGCGCGATAAGGATTATTGCCGCGTAAAGGTTTGAAATAACGTAGATTCTGCACAGTGCGGAATGCCCGTTTAATTCTGCCGTAATTGTTGCCGTGCCTGTTCTTTTTGCAACGGTATTTCCGTTTCCGTCTACCTCTGCAACGTCTGTATCGGTGCTGTTCCATTCAATTCCGCCGCCGTCCGTTTCCTTATTAAGCACGGCAGCTTTAATAGAGAATTTTCGATTCTCAGTGGTAATCAGCATATTTCTGTTTAGCCGGATATAGAGTGAATCGGAATATGGAATTTCAGAAAAAACGGTAGATTCACCGTTTGATAAGATTTCCGGTTTGCTTGAATTTATGGCTATTGTAATTTTGCCGTTTAAAGAAACGGGTTCATCAAGCGAATGGATATTAACCGTGTCGTTTTCATTTGCTTTTGAAATGATTATATCAAGGGGGTTGATTTCTCCTGTTACATTTGTATTTATTTTTTCATCTTTTGTGTAAAAACAGCGGACGGAGCGTCCGTCTTGGTCGCTAAAATCGTATGAGGAAACTTTGCTGTCAGATATTTTAATTTCAAGATTGCCGCTATATGCAATTTTGTAAACAGGCAAAATCGGTGACGGTTCTTTAGATTTGATTTCAAAATTCATAACTGAGCCGTCGCCTCTTTTTTGCTCAACGGTAAATGTAAAATATTTTTCCGAGATTTTTGCCCCGTTTGGCTTTCCGCTGTAAGAGTCGGTTCTTGCGGTTTTATCAAGCCTTGCTATCAATTCGTTTTCAAGATAGATAAAAATAGAATTCTCATCTTCATCGGTTGTAATTTCTTTGTCCGAATAAACAACGATTTTATCGTGACCGCCCGAATCAAGAATCGTATCCAAACCGTCGCCTTCATAGTATAAATAAGTATCGTTGTTTGCTCCGCCGTCTAATAAGTCGTTTCCGGCAGAACCGATCAGGGTGTCGTTGCTGTCTCCCGAATCAAGAAAATCATTTCCGTCGCCGCCGTAAATAACATCAAATTCGCCGTGCATTCTCTGTGCTGTCAAAAAATCCGCCTTTGTGTTTCCAAGCAGAACCGCCCCGTTTGAGTTTGCAATCCGTAACTGATTTTTTAAATTGCTTAAATAACTTTCATCGGTGGTATCGGACAATGAAATTGAATTGGAAGCGCTGTCGATTGTAATCATATGATTGATTGAGTGCGCAAAAAAACTGTTGCCGGTGCTTTTATTTTTATGTTTCACTGCATTTTTGAACAATCCGTATTCATATGTGCCAACAATCAAATCATGTTGATTGACGTGGTCTAATGTTTTCCAGAGGTCAAAGCCGTGATAAATCTTGCCGAAAATTTCCGCGTTGTCATAGTATAGGGTGCCGGTCATTTGCGCTGCGTTGAAAGTTTCTGCTCTCCAGCCGTAATACTGGGCGATTTCTGTTGCCAAAGCACCGCCGAGGGAATGCCCCGTTGAAGAAAATTCATATTCCGCATGATCATTTATATATTTTTCCGTTAATTTTAAAGCGTCACTGATTTGCGGGGCGTCAACGGAAATCAATCCGAATTCTGCGTCGTTCATACCGTCTTTTCCAAGGGCGTCAGTAGTTCCCCTGAAAGAAAGCACAATTTGCTTTTTTTCCGCGTTTTTAAATGCGCAGGCAAAAAATCCGCTTTCTTTATTTGCGAATACCTCATCCAAAATCCAGCCGCTCAGATACTTTTTAAGTATATTTGATGTGTTTGCTTTCCCTGTAGGATTTTTTAAATAAAGGCGCTTCGCGTCTTTAAGAATATCTTCGTTTTCCGCAATTTTATCAACAGATAAGCCGGAACATTCCGACAGGTCGCAATATGATAAATGACTTAACAGTAAGTATTCAATTTCGGTCACTGCAGTTTTTGTCTCTTGCGGTGTTTTTGAAAGTGCAAGTGCGGTTTTGGGAAATAAAAACGAACAAAAAACTGTAAAAGTTACAACAAGTATATTAAGTTTTTTAAAAAAAATATTCATTTTAATTGTTCCAAGCATTTTTTAAAATATTATACTGCCGATCATTAATTTTTGTCAAGATTTCGAGAAATGCTCAATATTTTGTAATATATTCACCGAAATCCAGTAAACTGCTATAAATCCGGAAGCAAAAAAGTCCGAAAATCAAATTCGTTGTGATACAGTTAAACTGTTTTAAAATATATTCATATTTCCGCGTGATTCAAACCGCTTTTTCGGCACAGACACGAAAAGAGGGGGCTGTATATTCACAGCCCCCTTAGCTTTATATAATTATTCAGTATTAAACGATGCCCTGAGCCATCATTGCGTCCGCAACCTTGAGGAAGCCCGCAATGTTTGCTCCGGCAACAAGATTGCCTTCCATACCGTATTTCTTTGCGGCCTCGCAGCTGTTTTTGTAAATATTTTCCATAATGCTCTTAAGTTCAGAGTCAACAGCCTCAAAGGTCCACGCATGTCTTCCGCTGTTCTGGCACATTTCAAGCGCAGAGGTTGCAACACCGCCGGCGTTTGTGGCCTTGGCAGGACCGAAAAGAACGCCGTTGCTTTGGAAACAGGCTATAGCCTCAGGGGTTGAGGGCATATTTGCACCTTCACATACCGCAATTATGCCGTTTTTAACAAGGGTTTCCGCAGCGTTGCCGTCCAGCTCGTTCTGAGTGGCGCAGGGAAGAGCAATGTCACATTTAACGTTCCAAACGCCTCTGCAGCCATCATGATACTCTGCTTCAGGATGGACTTTTACATATTCGGAAATTCTCTTTCTTTCAACTTCCTTGAGCTGCTTGATGAGATCAAGATCAATACCGTTTTTGTCTACAATATAGCCGTTTGAATCGCTCATTGTGATAACCTTTGCTCCGAGCTGAGTTGCTTTTTCACAAGCATA
>CANPXD010000041.1 GCA_947585615.1 uncultured Clostridia bacterium | reverse complement strand
GCTATAAATACATAAATATAGACGATTGCTGGCACAGCTCAATAAGAGATAAAAATGGACGTCTCCAGGGCGATCTCGGCAAATTTCCGTCCGGGATACCGGTTCTTATTAACAAAATAAATTCCATGGGAATGAAAGTCGGTCTCTATTCCTCAAACGGCACGCTCACCTGCGAGGATCTGCCGGCAAGCTTAGGAAATGAGGAACTTGACGCAAAGACTGTTGCTTCGTGGGGTTGTGAATTCTTTAAATACGACTTTTGCCACCACAAAAAAATCAGCGGCGACGCACCGGTAGTAGAGGCTGTTGAAATCAGCAAGCCGGGGCAAATGGCTCATATTACGCTCAAACCCGAGCAGGCAAGCTTTACAGGAAGAGCAAAAATAGTTAAAATCAGCAGACTCCCAAGCGGAAAGGGCATCGGTCTTTTAAATCACGGTGCAGGCACTGCCTCCTTTAAAACCCGGATTGACGCTGACGGTGAATACGTTATTTCTCTTCTCATTTACAAGAGTATGAATCTTCTCCATCAGCAATATTTGCAGGTCATTGTAAACGGTGAAATTTACGAAGTGATCTTTCCGAAAACAAAGGGATTTACACCGACAGGCAGAGCGCAGATTGTGGTTAAAATGAAGAGCGGCGAAAATGAGATCGTTTTGAAAAACCCCATACGTACTCTTGCAGACAGTTCATATGTTCAGTATTCCCGAATGGGACGCGCGCTCAAAAAAGCTTCAAGCGAGGTTGCATATGAAAACAGCACGGTTGAGAAACCGATAGTGTATTCCATATGCGAATGGGGCACTGCCCATCCATGGAACTGGGGTGCAAAAGCTGGAAATATGTGGCGCACCACCCACGATATATTTGCTGCCTGGAAAAGCGTAATGTTTATATACAACCGCAATATCACACTTTATAAACATTCAGCACCGGGAGCCTGGAACGATCCCGATATGCTTGAAGTCGGGAACGGAAAGCTCACAGATGATGAAAATAAGGCGCACTTTTCACTTTGGTGTATGATGGCGGCTCCGCTTGTTCTCGGAAACGATATAAGAAAGTTCATCAGCTCCGACGGAACGGCCGTTAAAGAAAACCCTGTTCTCAAAACTGTTACAAACAAGGAACTTATTATGATAGATCAGGATGCGCTCGGGAAAGCGGCAAAAAGAATTGCAACGCATCACGGCATTGATATTCTTGCGCGTCCTCTCTCAAACGGAGACGTTGCGCTTTGCCTCTTCAATAAAAGTGCAAGAGAAAAGGGCATTTCCTTTGATATTAACGAGCTTGTTAAGGATTCCTATCTCGGGCTCAGTTCTACTCAAAGCTCTTATTCGGTTCACGAGTTATGGAGTGATGAGAAATTTTCCGCAACAACAATTTCCGCTTCTATCAGCAAACACAGTGTTAAGGTTTACAGAATAGGAATGTAAAAAGCAAAAGCATTCGCTGTAACGGCGGATGCTTTCTTTAAAGTGATGATTATGAAGAAAAAAATCAAAATACCCGGCGAGCCTGTATATTTTTTCGCAATTCTTTTAATTTCATTTTCGGTTGCAATGATAACTGCAACGGATTTCGGAGTTTCCATGATTGTTGCCCCGGCATACATATTGAGTCTTAAACTTGATTTTCTTACTTTCGGGCAATGCGAATATATCGTTCAGGGAATTCTTTTTGTGATTTTCTGCATTTCCGTAAAAAAGGTAAAAGCAGTATATTTCACATCGTTTTTAACAGGGGTTATTTACGGCGCGGTGCTCGATTTATGGAGACTTGTTATTCCTGCCTTCAATCCCGAAATAACGCCTCCCGGTTCACTGCCGTTTGGTATAAGAATCGTGTTTTTTATATTCGGAATGTTTTTAACCTCGTTTTCCGTTGCGCTGTTTTTCAAAACCTATCTGTATCCGCAGGTTTATGATTTCTTTGTAAAGGGCATATCCTCTAAATTCGGACTCAACAGAACGAAGTTCAAAATTTGTTTTGACGTTTCCTGCCTTGCGGCAGCAGTGATTATGACTCTTGTTTTCTTTAGAGGATTCAGAGGGATAGGCATAGGGACGCTGATAATGACAGCGTTAAACGGTATGATAATCGGAATGTTCGGCCGCCTGCTGGACCGATTTTTTGAATTCCGCCCTATCTTTGGAAAATTTTCCGAAAAATTTGACTTACATTAAAAATCGGGAACGTCCTGAACGAAAAGTCGGGATGTTCCCTCTTCTTCAGATAATCTGCGCTATTATCGTATTTGAAACAAGAAAACCTTTCGGCGTAAAAGAAACGTTTTCTCCGCGTTCCTCCATATATCCCCCATTAATATATTGAGACAAATCCCTTTTTATAAGGGATTTTTTTACACCCTCTTTCAGGCGCAGCCCAAGCATAATTTTCTCCTCATTGCTTCCGCCTTCTCCTTCGTCGGTGATGTTAAAATCCCTGTCGTAATAAAATCGCCTTCCATTCCAAAAAGAATGGGCAGATGCTCCAAGACCGAGATAAGGCACAAGTTTCCAATATTTTATATTGTGCCTGCTCTCAAAACCTTTTTTTGCAAAATTGCTTATCTCGTACTGTATAAAACCGAACTTCTCAAGCGCACGGACAGTTTTAAGATATATTTCGCATATCTCGTCCTCGTCAGGCAGCACAAGCTTATTTCGCAGCCTGTAAAATGGCGTATTCTCTTCTATTTTAAGCAAATACGCCGAAATATGCGTTACATCAGCCTGCTTTATAAAATCAAGCGTTGTAGTAAGACTTTCCGCAGTCTGCCTCGGCGTGGCAAGCATTAAATCAAGACTAATGTTCTTTATTCCCGCACTTTTTGCGGAATAAACAGCGCTTAATACATCATCGTTATCTGAGACTCTGCCTAAAGCAATGCGTTCCTCTTTTACTGCGCTCTGCATTCCGAGAGAGATTCTGTTTATTCCGCAGTCCGCATAGACAGCAAAAGCGTCGCGGAGATTTTTACTCGGATTACATTCAATCGTTACTTCACAATCATTTGAAATATTAAAGTTTCGGTACGCGGCTCTTAGTATATTTTCTATAAGCCGCGGCTCTAAGGCGCTCGGCGTACCTCCGCCGAAATAGATTGTATCAAATTCGGCGCCTCTGTATTTTTCCATTTCGGAAATGAGACGCAATGTATATTTCTCTGCAAGCGTTTTATCATATTTAACACTGTAAAAATCGCAGTAAGGGCATTTACTGAAACAAAAAGGAATGTGAATATATAATCCGTTCATATCATCACACCCCTTTTTTACATTGTTATTTTTTTCTGCTTTCAGCCTTGAGTCTCAGGCTTTTGTCAAGAATCGTTTTTCTCAGTCTTATTGATTTCGGCGTTATCTCAAGCAGCTCGTCGTCGGCAAGGAATTCCATGCTCTGTTCAAGCGAAAGAACGGTCGGCGGAACAAGTTTCAGCGCTTCGTCAGAACCGCTGGCGCGCGTGTTTGTCACGTGTTTCTTTTTGCACACATTGCAGATAACATCTTCATTTTTTGCGCACTCACCTGCAATCATACCCTCATACACTTCTACTCCCGGACCTATGAACAGCCTGCCCCTGTCCTGTGTGTTCCATAAACCATATCCCGTTGTAGTTCCCGTTTCGTGAACAACTATCGAACCTCTTGTTCTCGTGGCAATATCGCCTGCAAACGGCTCATATCCTTCGTAAAGCTGATTCATAATCCCGTTGCCATTTGTGTCTGTCAGAAATTCACTGCGGTATCCTATCAGACCTCTTGACGGAATTTTTATTTCAAGATGTGTCATTCCCGTTGTGCGCGTGTCCATATTTTCTATTTCTCCTCTGCGTGAACACAGCTTTTCAACAACTGCTCCGACGTATTCCTCCGGCACTTCAATAATGGCAAGCTCAAACGGCTCAAGCGTCTGCCCTGTTTTTTCGTCCTTTTTAAGAATAACCTGCGGTCTTGACACCTGAAATTCGTATCCCTCTCGCCGCATTGTTTCTATAAGTATCGAAAGATGAAGTTCTCCCCTGCCGCTCACCTTGAAAGTGTCCATAGAATCGGTTTCCTCAACGCGCATTGAAACGTTTGTCTCAACCTCTTTAAAAAGTCTTTCACGAATATTGCGGCTTGTTACGAATTTTCCCTCTCTGCCCGCAAAAGGAGAGTCGTTTACAATGAAATTCATACTTATTGTTGGCTCGTCTATTTTTACAAACGGCAGCGGTTCAACACAGTCAACATCGCACGCTGTTTCGCCAATATTAAGATCAGGAATACCCGCGACACAGATAATGTCCACGAGCGATGCCTCGGTACAAGGGACTCTTTTCAGACCTTCAAACTGATAGAGCTTTGTGATGCGTATATTTTTCGTGCCGCCGTCCTGCTTGCAGAGAACATACGGCGTGTTTACCTTGACAACGCCGCGTTCGACCCTGCCTATTCCGATTCTGCCGATATAATCGTCATATTCAAGTGATGAAAACAATATCTGTGCCGGTCCTTCCGGGTCGCCCTCGGGTGATGGAATGTTTTCAAGAATAGCATCGAGCAGGGGGCGCATATCACCTTCGCGCACATTTGAATCAAAACCGGAATAACCGTCCTTGGCAGAAGTGAAAACGACAGGGAATTCAATCTGTTCCTCATCCGCTCCGAGTTCAATGAAAAGGTCGAGTACCTCGTCTATTACCTCGTCCGGTCTTGCGCCGTCACGGTCGATTTTATTTATAACAACAAGCGGCGTTTTATGAAGACCGAGAGCTTTTTTAAGAACAAATCTTGTCTGCGGCATACAACCTTCAAAAGCGTCAACAAGCAGTAGTACGCCGTCAACCATCATCAGAATACGCTCAACCTCGCCTCCGAAATCAGCGTGACCGGGAGTGTCTACGATGTTGATTTTCGTATCCTTGTAATGAATGGATGTGTTTTTTGAAAGTATTGTTATTCCGCGCTCCCTTTCAAGGTCGTTGCTGTCCATAACACGCTCGTCAACAACCTCATTCGTGCGGAAAGTGCCGCTCTGCCGCAGCATTTCGTCCACAAGAGTTGTTTTGCCATGGTCAACGTGTGCGATAATCGCAATATTTTTTATGTTTTTTCTTGTGCTCAATTTTTGTCTCCTGTGATCGTTTTACTTTTTTGCTTTAAAGCTGTCCCTGAGCGGCACAGTTCTGTTAAAAACAAGCTTTTTATCTGAAGAATCGGCATCAACGCAGAAATATCCGTTTCTCATAAACTGAAATTTTTCTCCCGGCTTTGCATCGGCAAGGCTTTTTTCACAATATGCCTCAACGATTTTAAGCGAATCGGGATTCAGATTGTCTTCAAAGGAAGTTACTCCTTCCTCGTTGCTCGGATTTTCAACATCAAAAAGCCTGTCGTACAGGCGCACCTCAGCTTTTACGTTATCGTCCGCCGATACCCAGTGTATTGTCCCCTTTACCTTTCTTCCGTCAGCACTGTCGCCTCCGAAAGTTTCGGGATCATATGTGCAGTGCACGCAGGTAACCTCTCCGTTTTCATCCGTGTCATATCCTGTGCAGGTCACAAAATACGCCTTTATGAGCCTTACCTCGTTCCCCGGAAAAAGGCGAAAATATTTTTTAATCGGCTCAACCATAAAATCATTTTTCTCGATATAGATTTCTTTTGAAAAAGTCATTTTCCTTGTGCCGTATTCAGGGTGATCAGGATGATATTCAATCTCTATTTCCTCCGTTTTGCCGTCCGGATAATTGTCTATGACCACCTTAAGCGGTTCAAGAATCGCCATTGCGCGGCGCGAATTCAAATTAAGATTGTTTCTTACGCAGCTTTCGAGCAAAGCAAAATCAACAACGCTGTAAGCCTTAGAAACACCAATACGTTCACAGAAATCACGGATTGCCTCGGCAGGATAGCCACGCCGTCTCATACCGCTGAGCGTCGCCATACGCGGATCGTTCCATCCGTCAACAATACCGTCCTTTACAAGCTGCAGGCATTTGCGTTTTGAGGTAAGCGTATAATTGAGATTTAATCTTGCAAATTCAATCTGTCTCGGTTTTTCTCCGTCAACACATTCGTTGACGACCCAATCATAAAGAGGTCTGTGATTTTCAAACTCAAGCGAACAGAGTGAATGCGTCACATTTTCGCACGCATCGGAAAGAGGGTGCGCAAAATCATACATCGGATAAACACACCACTTATCGCCTGTTCTGTGATGATGAGCATACATAATGCGGTAGATTATCGGATCTCTCATATTTAGGTTCGGACTTGCCATATCAATTTTAGCACGCAGAACCCTTGAACCTTCGGGGAATTCGCCTTTTGTCATTTTCTCGAACAAATCAAGATTTTCCTCAACCGAGCGGTTTCTGTAGGGGCTTTCCCTGCCGGGCTGCGTGAGAGTACCGCGGTATTCGCGCTGTTGCTCGGGCGTGAGGTCACACACAAACGCTTTACCTTTTTTAATGAGCTTTATTGCGCACTCATAGATATAATCAAAATAATCGGAAGCAAAAAAGAGGTTGTCCCATTCAAAGCCGAGCCACTTTATGTCCTCTTTAATGGAGTCAACATACTCCGTGTCCTCTTTTGTTGGATTTGTATCGTCAAGGCGAAGGTTGCATATGCCGTTGTACTTTTCCTTTGCTCCGAAATTAATACATATAGCCTTTGCGTGACCGATATGCAGATAACCGTTAGGTTCGGGAGGAAAACGCGTCTGAACTCTGGAATAGACTCCGTCTGCCAAATCCTTGTCTATGAAATCATGAATAAAGTTTGAGTTTTCTCTGATTTCCCCGGTGCTTTCCCTGTCCATCATTTTTCCTCCTTATAATATTCAAGCGCGGCTTTGAGCCTTTGCTTGGTTTTTTCCTCGCCCAAAAGAGCAGTAATAGCAAATAAATCAGGTGTGTTTGTTCTGCCCGTAAGCGCAACACGGATAACTGTTGAAACATCTCCGACATGACCTCTGAACGCATCGGGATTCTGCTTGTATTCCTTAACGTTCGGAGTACAGCCGCAAGGTGCACAGAGCGATTTGATTCTTTCAAACCAAGTTTCCTTGTCATCTTCCGTATTTACAATATCAATATATTTTTCAAGCACTTCCGCCGCAAGTTCGGGCGTTGCATTTCCGTTCAGCTCATAGCAAGGAGTGAACGTTTCATCGTACATATAACTGATATAATTGGGAATATCGCTCCACTTGGCAATATCTTTTCTTGGCTTCTTGTTTTCCCGGTCTATGTTAAGCACTGCTGTCGCATAAGCCTTGTCCTTTTCATACAGAGAGGCAAGCTGAGGGTTGTATTTCTTTGCCCATTCATACGAAAGAGAAAAAACCTCGTCGGCGTTCATGGCGCTGATAACATTTTTTGATACATCATTTAGCTTTGCCATATCGAAAAGCGCGCCCGAAACGCTCATTTTTTTAAAACTGAACGGAAAGGCGCTTATATCGGCGTCCCTGTTCACCCTGCGCCAATCTTCAAAATTCGAGTTCATAAGCGTCATTACATATTCATTGAAAGATGCGGCCGGATAGCCCTCGCTGATATAATAAGTCGAAGCCGCCTCAGGGTCTTTTCTTTTGGAAATCTTTCGTTTACCGCCGTTATCCTCTTTCATAATCGTTGCAAAATGAATATATTTAACAGGCTTAAAGCCCAGGCAGCGGAAAAGTTGTAAGTGAAGCGGCACGGAGGCTATCCACTCGTCGCCCCTTGTAACATGCGTTGTGCGCATAAGATGGTCGTCTATAACGTGTGCAAAATGATATGTCGGTATGCCGTTGGTTTTGAGTAAAACAACGTCAATAACATTTTCCGCCATTTCTATTTTGCCTTTAATCATATCGTCAAAGGTGATTCTGTTGTTCACGTCTCCCGGAGACCTGAGTCTTAACGTCCACGTCATTCCTGCGTCGATATTTGCCTTTATTTCATCATAACTTAAATTGCGGCACTTTGCGTATTTACCGTAATACCCTTTTATGTCCTCGCTTTCCTGAGCGGCGCGAATATCATCCAGCTCTTCTTCGGTGCAAAAGCAGGGATAGGCAAATCCCTGCTCAACAAGGTGTTTCGCATAGGTCTGATATATTTCTTTTCTTTCGGTTTGAATATAAGGACCGTAAGCGCCTTTCTGAGAACCGTCGGGCATAACGCCTTCGTCGGGAATAATTCCAAAGGCGGCGAGACTTTCAAGCATAATCTCAACGGCGCCCTCAACTTTACGCTTTTGGTCTGTATCTTCAATTCTGACAAAAAAAACGCCGTCCGTTGATTTCGCGCTTCTGTAAGAAATCGTACACGCGTAAAGATGTCCGAAATGGAGAAATCCGGTGGGACTCGGCGCAAGTCTCGTCACTCTCGCGCCTTCTTTCAAATTTCTCGGAGGATAAAGTTTTTCGTAATCATCGGGAGTTTTTGTGATGTTTGGGAATAACAGCTCCGCTAATTTCTGAAAGTCATTCATAGCATAAATCTCCATAAAATTAATTATTATATTATCGCATATATTGATAAAATATTCAATATTAATATTAAGTAATTTTAATAAATATTGTAGGTTTACAATAGATTTGTTACAAAAAAATGATTAAAAGTAGTTGACTTTATATTTTTATTATGGTATATTTTTTAAGCCGCATATTATAGGCTTTTAAGTAAACATTGTATGTTTCGCCTATCGTAGCGAGTCTTGATAAAGGAAGGTAAGCTTAATGTACGCAGTTATCGTTACAGGCGGTAAGCAGTATAAGGTTTCAGAGGGCGATGTGCTCTACGTTGAGAAACTCGGCGCAGATGCAGATGAGGAAATCACCTTTGACAACGTTGTTGCCGTTAGCACCGATGATGGTATCAAGGCCGGTAAGGATTGCGCAAAATCCACAGTTTCGGCTAAGGTTATCAAAAACG
The DNA here is from genome assembly GCA_947585615.1 of uncultured Clostridia bacterium. Taxonomy (GTDB): domain Bacteria; phylum Bacillota; class Clostridia; order Oscillospirales; family Acutalibacteraceae; genus Eubacterium_R. The sequence continues at coordinate 9,172 of CANPXD010000041.1, read as the reverse complement.
GCAAAGCAAAGAAAATCACTGTATTTACCTATAAGCCCAAGAAAAACGAAAAGCGCAAGATGGGTCACCGTCAGCCGTATACAAAGATTGAAATCACCGCAATTAATGCTTAATTGTCTATGATTGAGATTAAATTTTTCAAAGCGGAAAATCAGTTAATCGGATTTGAGTCGAAAGGTCACTCTTTCAGCGCTCCCAGCGGAAAGGATATTATCTGCGCATTTGTTTCAAGCGCGTGTCTTATGGCGGCAAACACTATCACCGATGTAATCGGTCTGGATGCAGACGCCGCGTCGGAAAAGGGCTTCCTCAGATTAATGATTAACGGTTCTGCCGAATCAGCTCAGGATATTCTTAACGGTTTGAAGCTTCATTTAAGCGAGCTTCAGAAGGATTATCCGCATAATATTAATGTGATTATTTCGGAGGTGTAATACATGCTTAAGTTAGATTTACAGCTTTTTGCTCATAAAAAAGGTATGGGTTCAACGAAAAACGGCCGCGATTCGGAATCAAAGCGCCTCGGTGCTAAAAGAGCGGACGGTCAGTTCGTTCTTGCCGGCAATATTCTCTATCGCCAGAGAGGAACGCATATTCATCCGGGCAATAATGTCGGTATCGGCTCAGACGATACGCTCTATGCCCTTATTGACGGCACTGTAAAGTTTGAAAGAATGGGTAAGGACAGAAAAAAGGTTTCCGTTTATCCCGTTGAGCAATAATCATTATAACACACATAAGGCGGACTGATTTTCAGTCCGCCTTTTTATTTCGCCCTTGTTGCAACGCAAACTGTAACAAGGGTATTTTTTGTGCATATTATATAGTATTATTGCTACATTTCCAAAATGTAACAATAATTAATTGTTAATAATTAACAAAAATATAGCCTTTCGACAATATAAGTATTGACTTTTAAAAATATAGTGCTATAATGTGGCAAATCTCAGTTAAGGAGGGTTTTTATTATGATCAAACAGCTTATAAAATGTGCTAAGATCCTTGCAAGCTTAGACAGGGCATATACCCATAAGTAAACTCTGCCTCATAACAAAATTTCAAATATCATCTCTCCCCGGCCTGTAAAGGCACATCTCCCCGATATGTTCTGCATATCGGGGAGACTCTTTATTACGCATTTATTACTGCTGATTGTTATTTCCGTTTATATCGGGATTGTAATAGGTTGTTGTGTTGTTTTGCTGATTTTCATATTCCGTATAGTCATAGAAGCCCGGATCAGCAGGAATAACTATTGCACATATTATATAAGCAAGAAGTCCCCAACCTAAAAACAGAATTGCAAATACCCATATAAGCCTCACGATTGTAGGATCTACATTGAGATACCTTGCTATGCCGGAGCAGACTCCCGCTATCTTTTCATTTGCCGTATCCCTGTAAAGCTTTTTCATTATAATTCCTCCTCTTTATTTGGACATTTCCGCCCTTGCCTCTTTTATTCTTTCAACAAAAAGCTTTCCTGTTTCGGTTATTTTATTATAATCACCCGTTTTTGCGCCTGCTATCAGAGAAGAACCTGCACCGCAGGCTATTGCTCCTGCCTTTATCCAATCCTTAACGTTGTCAACGTCAACACCGCCGGACGGCATCATAACAGCATTCGGAATCGGCCCGTGAATATCCTTGATAAACGAAGGGCCTGCAATATCTCCCGGAAAAACCTTGAGCACATCGGCACCGCATTCCATAGCGGCAACCGCCTCCGTGGGCGTATAAATTCCGGGCATTGACGGAATTCCGTAACGGTTGCAGCACTTAACCGTTTCAGGGTCAAAATACGGAGCTACAATATACTCCGCACCAGCAAGAATGGCAATTCGCGCCGTGGCGGCGTCCATAACCGTTCCTGCGCCGATAATGATTTCGCCGTTGCTGTATTTTGCCCTCATTGCCTCAATAAGCTTATCGGCATGAGGAACTGTAAAGGTAAGCTCGATTGCGGCAACGCCGCCTGCAATACAGGCGTCAGTAATTTTTTCAGCCTGTTCAATTGAGGAGGCACGCACTACCGCAACTATTCCCACCTCCTGAATTTTAGCAAGCGTTTCAATTTTATTAGCCATATTTTTTCTCCTCCTTATCTTACAACTCTTGATGAGCCGCCGTTTACCTTTGCCTCGACCTCTTTGAGCGACGCCATTGAAGTATCGCCCGGGGTTGTCATGGCAAGCGCACCGTGAACAACGCCGTAATTTACTGCCTTCTGCACGTCCTCATACGTCATAAGACCGTAAATCAGTCCGGAAGCGAAGCTGTCTCCGCCGCCGACACGGTCAAATATTTCAAGCTGCGGAAATTCGATCGAATTATACACCTTTCCGTCTGCGTAACATATAGCTTTCCAGCCGTTTACCGTTGCCGTTTTAACAGTGCGGAGCGTTGTCGCAATAACCTTGAAGTTGGGGTAAGCCTTACAGACCTCGCCAAGCATTTTCACGTAACCGTCCATATTCAGCTCTTTAAGTTCGGCGTCGTTGCCCTCTATTTCAAATCCGAGACAGGCGGTAAAATCCTCCTCATTTCCTATCATTACGTCAACATATTTCGCAAGCTCTTTGTTTACCTCCTGCGCCTTTGCCTGTCCTCCGATGTCATTCCAAAGGGACGGTCTGTAATTCAAATCGTAAGAAACAACGGTTCCGTATTTCTTTGCGGCTTTTACAGCCTCTATGGCAACTTCCGCTGAGTTTTCGGAAAGAGCCGAAAAAATTCCGCCGGTATGAAGCCATCGAACACCGAGAGTGCCGAAAATATAATCCCAGTCTATCTCGCCTGTTTTCAGCTGACTGATAGCGGTGTGTCCCCTGTCCGACGCGCCGACAGCGCCGCGTATGCCAAAGCCGCGCTCCGTAAAGTTTATACCGTTTCTTGTTGTTCTGCCTATACCGTCATATTTTACCCATTTTATAAGAGAAGTATCCACGCCGCCCTGAAGAATCAAATCTTCAAGAAGATAACCGATCTCATTTTCGGCAAATGCCGTTACCACCGAAGTTCTCATACCGAAGCAGCGGCGCAGTCCGCGTGCGACATTATATTCGCCGCCGCCCTCCCATGCCTTGAAGCTTCGAGAGGTTTTGATTCTTCCTTCACCGGGATCAAGACGAAGCATAATTTCACCGAGCGAAATTTCATCAAAAGCACAGTCTTCTTTCGGTCTTAAATTCAAATTCATTTATTTGTCCTCCAAATATTAAAAATTAAAATATTTCATAGCGTTGTAATACGAAATTCCCTCGACGATTTCCCTGAGAATCTCCTCGTCATCCGCATACTGACCGCTTTCAACCCATCTGCCGATAAGCGCGCACATTATGCGGCGGAAATATTCGTGCCTGCCGTAAGAGGTAAAGGAACGTGAATCGGTTTCCATTCCTATAAATTTGCCGAGAATGCCAAGATTTCCGAGCGCTTTCATCTGCTCTGTCATCCCGTCCATCGTATCAAGAAACCACCATGCAGGACCAAACTGAATCTTTGATTCAACCTCATCGCTCTGAAAATTTCCAAGCATTGTTGCAAGAACGATATTATCCTTGCTGTTAAGATTAAAAAGAATTGTTTTCGGGAGCTTGCCCCTGACGTTCAGAGAATCCATAAAACGGCTCAGAGGATACGCGACGCTTTCGTCTCCCACAGAATCAAAACCCGTATCCGCTCCGTGTGATCTGAACATTGCGGTATTATTGTTTCTCATTGCGCCGATATGAATTTCCATCGCCCAGCCAAGTTTACTGTATTTTTCGCCGAGCGCAAGAAGAACCTTTGTTTTGTATATATCCTCCTCTGCACGAGAAACGGTTTCACCGTTCATCGCTTTGGCAAACGCCTTTTCAGCCATGCTGTCATCGGCAGAGGAATACGGTACATAATCAAATGCGTGATCCGAAACACGGCAGCCCATCTTATCGAAATAATCGGCGCGTTTCAGCAGTGCGGAAATAACATCCCTGCAGGTTTTTATCTCCATATCCGCAGCGATGCCAAGTGATTTTATATAGTTTCCAAAGCCTTCAGCACAGATATTCAGTGCCTTATCGGGTCTGAATGTCGGCAGCACTTTGCAGTCAAAATCAGGAACATTTTTTAAAAGGGCATGATATTTTAGGTCGTCGGTGGGATCGTCCGTTGTGCAAATCACCTTAACATTTGACCTCATTATGAGACTCTGCGGACGGAAATCTCCGTCTGCAATAGCCTTGTTTGCCGTTTCATATATATCGTCTGCCGTTTTTACCGAAAGCGGCGTTTTTATTCCGAAATACCGCTGAAGTTCAATGTGCGCCCAGTGATAAAGGGGGTTTCCAATGGCATACTGAAGTGTATACGCGAATTTTTCAAATTTTTCACGCGGCGGTTTATCTCCCGTGCAGTATTCCTCGCTGACTCCGCAGGAACGCATTGCGCGCCATTTATAGTGATCTCCCTTTAACCACAGCTCGGATATGTCCGATGGCGGCTTGTTTTCATAAATCTCTTTCGGACTGAGATGACAGTGATAATCACAGACAGGCAGATTTTCACAATAATTATGAAAAAGCCTTTTTGCCGTGTCCGTATCAAGCAGAAAGTCCCTGTTCATAAATTCAATCATAATGATTCACATAGCCTTTTCCTTAAAATTTATAGCTTTATTATATACTTCTGTTTTTTCTATTTCAAGCACATATATAAATAATACAAATCTTTTATACTGCATAAAATCTATTGAATATTAACAATTATGCTGATATAATTAAAACACAACTGAGAATACTACAGACAAGGGATGATTTTACATGAACATATGCGTTTTCGGCGCGTCAAGCGATATAATTGAGGATAAATATATTGATATAACATACAGACTCGGCTGTGAAATGGCAAAACGCAAAATCGGTCTCGTTTTCGGAGGCGGAGCGTGCGGTGTTATGGGTGCTTCCGCAAGAGGAGCGCACGACAATGGCGGCTATATACTCGGAGTAGCCCCTCATTTTATGAAAGATTTTAATATTCTGTACGACAAATGCACCAAATTCAAATACACCGAAACCATGAGTGAAAGAAAAACCTATATGGAAGATCATGCAGACGCTTTCATCATTGCACCCGGCGGGATCGGAACGTTTGAAGAGCTTTTTGAGGTCTACACGCTCAAGCAGCTTGGCAGACACAGCAAGGCGATCGTCATTTTCAATGCCTGCGGCTACTACGATAAACTGCTTGATATGCTTAATCATTCCGTTGAAGAAAGCTTTTTAAAAAAAGAGTCTCTTGAATTGATAAAGGTTTTTGAAGAGATAGAACCTATGCTCGACTATATCGAGACATACAAAGGCGAGAAAGCAGATGTTATGAATGTGAGGTACGCATTTCTTGAGGACAGTGCGGCAACAGACTAAAACTATACCGATGCTTTGTGGGTTGTTCTCACAAAGCATCGGCTTTTTTCATTATGATTCTCTTTCAACATTTATTTCAAGCTCTGTAAAAAGCGCTCTTTCAGCCTGCGATATTTCACTGCCGCAGTCAAATGCCTCTTTGCTTTTTTTTCGCCCAAAAACAAACGGGACAGCCGTAAAAAGTCTTTTTACTTTGAATTTTTCACTGTTTTCAGACATATGGGAAACTTTTTTTGAACTTTCAGGACTGAACGTTCCGCCCGAAGTAATAACTTCCGTTAAATTTTCAAAAAGAGGAACGGTTTCCTCATCCTCAAAGGTAAAATTAATTGCAACGGGCGTGCCGAACCATTTTTTTGAAAGCGCAATAAGGGCTTCGGCGGTTTTCCTTATCTTGATGTTATCGCAAAGCTGCAAAAAGGCTTGCATATCTATATCGGGATAATTTCTTATAATTGTATCAATATCGGTTATCATCCTGATTCCGGCTCCGCCGTCCTTAAGATGATGCGCTATATGTGCTATAACATAGAGCAAATGATAAACAGGACGAAGTTTATAGGTATAACCTGACGATTCGCTTATATCGTCAAAAGGAGTCGAAAAATAGATTTTGCTCTGGATATTTATGCTTTCAAGTTCCGTGTTGATTTCAAACACATCGCCGTCTAACAACAGCTGAATCTCGCTGTCTTTTTCGGATTTTTCTTCAAATCCCCTTCTTTTCAGAACATCTGCCGCCACGAAAAGATCGGCAGGTCTGACAATTACGTCAACGTCCCCTCCGGTTCGCAGTGCAGGTTCGGGATAAAGATTTCTCAGAACAGCGCCTTTAACAAGCAGATGAGGTATTTTTTTATCGGTAAGAGCAGACAAAAACACAGAAAGCGACTTCATTTTGTGTAAATACTGATCAGCAGCAGCGTCCAGACTCTGACTGAAAAGCGATTTCAGTTTTCCTTTTGGTCTGAGGTCTTCAGGCAGTTTTGCGATTTCGTATGCCGCCATTGCCGCAACGCCGTTTTTATCCGCTATATTATATACCTGCTGCCAATCGTCTCTTTTGGTTCCCTCGGGAACTGCACCGTTTAAATGGCAGGAGATAAGATAAATAAAATATTCCTCTGTGTTCAATGCAATCTCTCCCTGCTAACAAAATATAATAACAGAATAGGATGTAAAATTCAAACTATTCTCATATTTTTGTTGATATGTAACAAATCTTCTGCTATAATTCACACGGTGATTATTTATGAAAAACAAAGAAGCTTCAAAATATCTCTTCTGCTATTTTACGGGAAACAAACCCGAGGAGGAAAGGGTTCACCTTGCTGTTTCGGAGGACGGACTTAATTTCACGGCGCTCAACGGCAACCATGCCGTAATCGAACAGCACCTCGGCAAAAAATGCTGCCGAGACCCGTATATTCTCCGCGGCGAAAACGGACTATTTTATATTCTTGCAACGGATATGCGATGCAGTGACGGCTGGAACAGCAATAACAGCATCGTTATCTGGGAAAGTGAAAATCTGACAGATTGGAAAAACGAAAGAATAATAGATTTTTCAGTCTTTCCCGAAACAAAAAATGCAGACAGGGTGTGGGCGCCTGAAGCTGTTTTCGACAATGAACGCGGAGAATATATGCTCTATTGGTCTCATCACAACAAAGACGGCAAAGAGGACACAATAATATGGTATGCCTATACGACAGATTTTTATACGCTGAGCACACCTCCGTCGATACTTTTCAAACCGCGCAGCAATATGGCCGGGATAGACGCAGACATTATTATCCGCGACGGAAAATATTATATGTATTATGCAGATGAATATAAACATACCATTTGCTGCGTTGTTTCATACAAGCCGTCCGGTCCGTACTCTGAAACGGATAACAACACTGCCTGCTGCACGGATCTGCGCGTTGAGGGAAACTGTATATACAAGCTCTTCGGTACGGATACATATATAATGATTATGGACAAATTTGTTGACGGCGGCTATTTTATGCAGAAAACAACGGATATGTTTCATTTTGAAAAGGTAGATGAAGACGAATTTTCTCTTAATCACCTGCACCCGAGGCACGGTTCAATGCTTGCAATAACAGACGAGGAATATAACCATCTTATAAAAACATATTAAATCTACCAAAAAAGATATGATTGTGCAGTGTTTAATCCAAAGCTGAAGAAAACCTAAAGTGCGCCTTGGCGGTATATGAGCAAATTCAGCAAAAGGAGTGCGTTATATGCGTTATAAAGCCATATTTTTTGATCGGGACGGCACACTTACCTATTTTGACAAGGAAAAAGAACAATGGCGAGATACGCTTATAAGTCAGTGGAGCGGAAAGCCGAGCCCTGTTATTTTCAACGCGGCCTTGAGAGCACAAGGCGTTTCATCGAGGGAAAGTCTATACGTTGATGATTGTAAACCGGAAGCCGACGGAGCAAGAGAACAGGGGTTCACTTCTTTTTTCATAGATCGAAGCGGTCACGATACAGACACATGGAGCATTCAAAACCTGAAACAACTGATAGATTTTGTAGAAGGATAAAATGAGCATCAAACTGGTGGCAGCAAATTTATTCACGGTTTTGTGGTATGATTTATCAAAATGGAAATACAACGGAGGATAGCATGAACAATATTTGGTCAGAAAATGTGCAGGGCGTTATGACGCTGTATCTCAGCCGAAAGCTCAGATTTGATGATGTGTTCTTTGAACAATATAAGCATTTGTTCAATATAGATAAAAACGCTGAGATAAAAATATTAGAGATTGGATGCGGTCCCGGAGCACTTGCGGAATCCTTACACAGATGGTATCCCAAGGCGCAAATTACCGCAATAGACAGGGACAGCAAATTCATTTCATTTGCGAAAAAGAACATCCCGGGAATTGATTTCAGAGAAGGAGACGCGGCAAGGCTTCCATTTGGGGATTGCTCGTTTGACGTCACCATTTCCAATACGGTGCAGGAACATATTGAACCAACCGCTTTTTGGGGCGAACAACTGCGTGTATTAAAACCGGGCGGTGTGTGCCTTTGCCTTTCCGCAAGGAAGGGCTTGCAGTGCATTGCGCCATGCTTGGAAACAACAGCCATTGAAAAAGAATTTTGGGAAAGTATTCCGCAGTCGGAGGACGAACAGAAAAAGTACGGTGTCTGCCGATACCCGATGTCCGAGGCAGAGCTTCCAGCGTCAATGGAGCAAAATGGATTTTCAGACGTAACGACCGGATATGCGATTGTTGATCTCACTCCGGACGCGCCGAAGTATTCGGCTCAGATGGCAAAATCAATGATCGAAGCGATGAGGCAGATTAATCTTGAGGCAATTCTGCATACCCGCTCCGACAACGCAGAAAAAGCGATTCGGGCAGTGAACGACAAATATGATGAGCGGCTTCGATTGTATAAGGAAGGAAACAAACAATGGGACACTTCGGTTTCCGTGACAATGATTCTCCGTGGAGTGAAAAGATAACTTCTCATTTATAGAAATGGGCGAACAGAAAAACTCATTACCGCCGATGAAGAAAGATTTTATCCGTAAATTAATCCGAGAGCAACAGCCCTCGGATTTTTTCATAATCTTATTCTATTTTTTAAGAAGATAGCATCTGCTCCTAAAATCAGCGTCAATGCTACTGCCGAATATCTTTATTACATTTCGGTTTTCAAGATACTTGCCAATAGGCGGGTTGGCACCGTTTTTAAAGGTATGTATAATAAGTAATGCGTCATTTTCGGTT
>CANPXD010000040.1 GCA_947585615.1 uncultured Clostridia bacterium | reverse complement strand
GCGAGAACGCTCCCGCGAATACAGTTGTTGATAAGCCGATCAGCGATAACGCAGGTCAGCATACAACAGGCTATACTTGGCAGGAAGTAGACGAGACACACTATAAGGAAGTCGCCACAAAAGAGCCTTGCCAGATGCAGCAGTCACAGCCGGCTGTTGAGGGCAACTGCTCAACCGAGGGTAAGACTGCCGTAATGAAGTGCGAAGAATGTGATTACACAACCGGCGGCGATAGCACAGGTTTTGATTACAACAAGCACAATTATCAGAAGACAGAACACGAAGCAACCTGTCAGGCAGACGCTTATGACGAGTATATTTGCCAGGATTGCACAGATGGAACACAGAATCATTCCTACAAGGATGTTCATCAAAGCACAATGGTTCCGCACAAGTATGACAACAAGACTGTTGCTCATTCAACAGATGCAACCTGTAAGACTCCCGGAAGCGTAACATATTATTGCGACTATGGTTGTATGACAGAGTCTGCGCCTGTAACAGGCGTTACTAATCCTTCAAACCATGAAGGACCGTACACAGATCATCCTCAGGTTGATGCTACCTGCCAGAAGCCCGGTCAGACTGCTTATCAGACCTGCCAGGCTTGCGGAAAGAACGTATCAGAGCCTCAGGAAATCCAGCAGAAGCAGCATGACTTCTCCGGTCAGCCTGTAGAGACTCCCGCAACAAAGAAAGACGCTGGTAAGAAAGTATGGACCTGCACAACCTGTGTTGAAGAACCGAAAGCTACGAGAGAAGAAGAAATTCCCGCACTCGGCGTTAATATCTCCATAGTTACTTCGGAACTTGGTTCTGCAACGATTAACGGAGAGGACTTCACAGAGACAAAGAATGTTCCTTACGGTTCATCCTACACGCTTGTTGCAAATGCAAATGATGGCGCAGAGGTTATCGGCTGGATGTCTGACGGCAAGCTTATCACAACGGAAGCTACTTACACGACAACCGCTATAGCTGATACAACATATTCACCTGTATTTGACGAGACGCAGGATGAAACCTTCCATGTATCGTTCATCGATATGTACGGAAACGTTATCGCAATCCACAGTAACACTGAGATTGCAGAGGGCGACTTTGCAATGCCGCAGGCTCCGACATATGCCGGAATGAAGTTTACGGAATGGACCAAGAGTCTTGAAGAGGTTAAGGCTCTTGAAGCTTCAGACATTGTTTATGCTCTTTATGAGGTAGACGACGCGAAGACCTTCACAGTTACTGCAGCCGGATGCGATATTTCCGTAAACGGCGAAGCAGCTCAGAAAGATTCTGCTGTTGTAAACTATAATGACAAGATTACGGTTACGCCTTCTGATGGCGCAGTGGCTACCTTATGGAAGGCCAACGGCGCAACAGCGGGTTACGGTGAATCTTACTCCTTCCTTTGCGGATCGGATATTACGATCACATATGAGGGCGGAGAAAATGAGCCTGCACCGGCTATCGTATCTGTAAGCCATACCACGGACGGCACATATAAGGTTAAATTCCTTGCTTCACGTTCCGTTCCCGAGGATTACACATTTATCGAGTCTGGATTTGTTTACGGTAAAGATATGACCGCGGACGATCTTGTTCTTGAGAATGTCGGAGCGACTAAGGGCAATTCAAGTGCTGTTGTTAAGCAGCTTAAGAACAGCAACACCGCCGCTGACGGACAGTTTGCTCTTAACTATGGTGTAAGCGCCATGAATGCTCCTGCCACGGCTCGTCCTTACATCGTTGTATCAAAGGGCGGCGACGTACAGGTTATCTATGGTGAGGCAATGATTCATAACTATAATTAATAGTGATTTGATAAATTGTTTATAATTATATTCTCTCAGGGGGTTGACAAAGCCTCCTGAGGGGTATATAATAATCACCAGAATGGAGTCTTTGAATGAAGTCTCCGGATTGGTTTGAGTAAGGAGGTATTTTCTATGAAAGAATTTTACTCAAAGCCTGTTGTTGAAGTGGAAGAATTCAAAACCGCTGACGTTGTTACGACTTCACTTATTGAAGAAGGCAATGGAGACGACGATTAATCTTTAGTTTAATCTTGTTATTTGAATAGCGCTGCTTATAACAACGAAATAGCGCGGAGCAAAAGCTCCGCGCTTCATTCTTTTTTCGGATGTTCTGCCGACAGCTTTTTGCCTAAAACAGTTGACCGCAATCGCCTGAAATGGTATAATGAACGCAGGAAGTGATAGTAATGGCGGACGAAAAAAACAACAGCGAATTAAAAACCACTGCGCAAATCCTCAAAAGCTCTTTTCAATCGTCTTTTAAGGCGCACAAGGCTTTATGGATATTTTCGGCAGTCGTTTTTGCTCTTCTTCTTATTGTAGGCTGCGCTGCACTTATTTTTACGACAAATGACAAGATTTCAACATCAATCATAGTGTCGTTTCTGCCTGAAAAGGTTCATATGGAGAAACAGAACGAATACAATATGGACTTTTACAGAGAGAAAAACGAGGAGTTCTTTACTTCTTCAAAAGAGGAACGCAAGCACTTCAATCCCTTTAATGTTTATTATTATAACGAAGCAGGCGAAAAGGTTTATCTTGAGGACGAGTTTTACTATTATACGAGCGGCTCGGGTCAAGAAAAGAAAATTGGTGCTTATTACGATTTCCTTATGGAAGGTATGAGCAAGCTGAGAAAAGTGCAGTCCAATCTGAAGACTGCCGCGTGGATATTGGCTGCCCTTGTTGTTGTTGCGGCAATATTTATTTGGTATAAGTTTGATAAAAAGCAGTACGAGAATAGCAAGCCTAAATTCAACAGGAGAAAGAAAAGAAACAATAAAACAGATTAAAAAGGCTCATTGTTAAATGCTTGGATACAGGAAAGTTTCAACATTTACCGCAGAACCATTAAAAAAACCGTAACGGCAGCCGGCTACGCAGGCAGTCATTACGGCTTTTATATTATTCCCCGTAGATGAATTCTATCAGCTTTTCCTTATTCTTTTCTTCGTCGATGCCGATCACCGAGGCTCCGCCTTTCTTTGTGTAATTCCACGTGCCGTCAAACGGGCAGGACGCCTGTTTAAAACCGCCCGACACACATCCGAGTGCCTTGAAACCCGCGCCGACAAGCTGAGTTTTTGAAAGATTTGTCTCAATACAGGGCGCAATATCAGTAAGGGTGGCGTAGGCGGAAATCGGACCTGAACGGAAAATTCCGCTTATGATTTTTTCCATAACGATTCGCTGGCGTTCTGTGCGTTTCCAGTCGGTATCAATTTTTCTTATTCTGCAATATGCAAGCGCCTGTTCACCTGTCAGCTTCTGAACTCCCGATTCAAGCTTGACCCCGCCGTATCTTTTCGGGTGATTTGTGACTTCTTTCGCTTCTGCCTGTGTCACATCAATTTCAACACCGCCTATGCTGTCCACCATAATCTTAAACATTTCAAAATCGGCAACAACATATCCGTCAATTTCAACGCCGAAGTTATATTCAATGGTGTCTGCAACTGCGCTGTAACCTCCGTAGGCGCACGCGGCGTTAAGCCGCTGGCTCTTATCCTTGCAGGGGATATACACCCATGTGTCTCTCAGAAAGGACGTCATCTTTATACAGTTGTTTTCGGAGTCAATCGAAATCAGCATCATTGAATCCGAACGGCTCTCGGAGCTTTCCTCGTTTGCTCTTGCGTCAACGCCGAGAAGCAGGATGTTTGTAACTTTTGATGATGAAACAAGCTCGGATGAGCTGATATATTCGTTCGGAACTTTTTTATTGTAGCTGATTTTTCCGAGAACAGGTACTGTAAGTCCTGCCGCAAGAAGCACAATCGCAAGGAAAACCGCAAGAACAGCAACGAGAGGATTGACTTTCCTTTGCTTTTTCTTTTTAACGGACTGCCTGTCCTTTTGCTCCGGCGCGCGGTCAAAGTCTTCAATCGGATTTGAAAATGCGTTGTATTCCTCGGCGGGATTAATTCCGTATTCAAAAAAATCGTTTTCTCTATTTATTTCGCGTCTGCCGAAATTTTGGTCAGGATCATAGTGTCCGTAGTAGTTTTCTTCCGGGGGAACGGTGCGGTCCTTTTCAAAATTCCCGCCGTAATGATTTTCGTTATTGTCTGGCATAATATCACCGCTTGTATTTATTTTCCGCAATGATTAAATATTACTATAATCCTTAAATTATTTCAACCTTTTAATAAAAATGTTGACAGTGTGTTTATAATATTTTAAAATATATGCGGCGAGTTGATCGGGCAGTTGCGCACCTTTGGTGTGAGGAAAGTCCGAGCAGCGCAGAGCAGGATAACGGCTAACGGCCGCCGAGGGTGACCTTAGGGAAAGTGCAACAGAAATAAACCGCCGCTTTTTGCGGTAAGGATGGAAAGGCGAGGTAAGAGCTCACCGAGCGGGCGGAGACGTCCGCTGCCATGTAAACCCTATCCGCTGCAACACAGACAGGGAAGTTGTTTGCTCGACACATAATCCCGAAATGTGGCTGGAGTATGCCAGCAATGGCATATCGAGATAGATAATTGCCCTTGACAGAACTCGGCTTACAGATCAACTCGCACGTATTTCTGAGAGGTAAAATGTATGCTTGTTAATATGCGTGATTTGCTTGCTGCGGCAAAGGACGGGAATTATGCCGTCGGCTCTTTTTCCGTTGCCAATATGGAAATGGTTCTGGGCGTTCTGAAAGCGGCGGCGGAGCTTAAAGCTCCCGTTATTTTGCAGATTGCCGAGGTAAGACTGAAGCAGTCCCCGCTTGAGCTTATCGGTCCGTTAATGGTTGCCGCGGCTGAAAATGCCGAAACGCCCGTTGCCGTTCATTTTGACCACGGTAAAACGCTTGAAAAAATTTCCCTGGCGCTTGATCTCGGATTCACCTCCGTTATGTTTGACGGAAGTCATCTTCCTCTTGAGGAAAATATTGCGCAGACCAAGAAAACCGTAATGCTTGCCGCCGATTATGACGCTGCGGTTGAAGGGGAGATAGGCTGTGTCGGCGGCAGTGAGGACGGCAGCGAGGATATTGCGATCAATTGCACAAGACCCCGGGACGCCGTCAGATTTGCGCAGGAAACAGGTGTTGATGCTCTTGCAATTGCAATAGGAAACGCTCACGGAAATTATAAATCAACGCCGAAGCTGCGCTTTGACATTCTTGAAAGCTGTGCGGAGTCAGTCGAAGTTCCGCTTGTTCTTCACGGAGGAACGGGAATTCGTCCCGAAGATTTTGTCAGATGCTCAAAAACAGGCATAAAAAAGATAAATATCGCAACCGCAACTTTTGACGCTGTTGAAAAAAGTGTGCGCACCTGTTATAATAGAAACGCTGTTCAGGGATATTACGATCTGCAGTCTGCCGAAGTCGAGGGCGCATACGAAAATGCGAAGCGCCACATTCTGATTTTCGGCTCTGATAATAAGGCTTAAAAGGGAGTTACGTTATGAAGTATGTAGAATTTGATATGTCAAAGCCGATTGATTTTATTCCGATCGGAAGAATTGCCATTGATTTTAATCCGACAGATATGTATATGCCGCTGTCGGAATCTTCAAATTTCAATAAATATGTCGGCGGCTCACCGGCAAATATCGCAGTCGGTCTCGCAAGGCTCGGCTGCAAAGTAGGTTTTATCGGCTGTGTTTCAAATGACCGGTTCGGTGATTTCGTTACAAACTATTTTGATAAAGAGGGAATAGACACAAGCCACGTTACGCGCGCTAAAAACGGCGAATGTATCGGTCTTACTTTTACGGAAATTCTTTCAAAGGAAAAATCGTCTATTCTTATGTACCGCGACAATGTTGCCGATTTCTGCCTTGAACCGTCGGATGTTGACGAGGAGTACATATCATCCGCAAAGGCTATCGTAATCAGCGGCACGGCCCTTGCTAAAAGTCCGAGCCGCGAGGCGTGTCTTAAAGCTATGATGCTTGCAAAGAAAAACAATGTCAGAATTATATTTGATATAGATTACCGTGAATACACATGGAAATCCAAGGATGAAATTGCCGTTTACTACAGCCTTGTTGCTCAGAACGCTGATGTTATTATGGGTTCACGCGAAGAATTTGATCTTACGGAGGGGATTGTCGGAGTCAAGGAGTCCGACCCCGAGTCGGCTAAATACTGGCAATCCTTCGGTGCGGCAATCTGCGTCATAAAGCACGGAAAGGAAGGTTCAACCGCTTATACTAACGACGGAAAGTTTTATACAATCAAGCCGTTCCCTGCCGTAAAGCTTAAGGGCTTCGGAGGCGGCGACGGATATGGCTCTTCTTTTCTTTACAGTCTGCTTCAAGGGAAGGAAATTATTGACTGCCTTGAGTTTGGCTCTGCCTCCGCTTCCATTCTCATTTCCGCTCACAGTTGTTCCGACGCAATGCCGTCTGCAAAACAGGTGGAGCAGTTTATTAAGGACAGTAAGGAAAAGTACGGCGAAATGGTGGCCAGAGTATAATAAGCCGATATTCGATTAGTTACTGAAAATATCAGATGCTTTACAAAAACAAGAGCCGTTCAATGCGAACAGCTCTTGTTTTTATTCGGGTTATCTGTTAAACCGAGAATATAATCGGTAGATGTGTTATGGAATTTTGCAAGTGCAATCAGAATTGAAGTGGGAATATCACGCTGACCCAATTCGTAATTTGAATAAACCTGCTGAGAACAATTTAGAATTTTTGCCATCTGTTTTTGAGTCAAATCTGCATCTTCACGCAAATCTCGTATTCGTTGATACATAATATCACCGATAATATTATATGTAACTGCATTTTGTTGTATTGACAAATACCGCAAAATGCAGTATAATCCTCGTGTAAAATCAGCATCAGTGTAATAAATCACCCTAATCCGATTCTATGTCCTCATAATTTGTCTCGGATATACTTGAGATAGCTAAATTCACATCACGACTTGTTTGACCACAGCAGATTTATCGTGATTTTAAATGACTATTTGTGGTCGGAAAGGCTATGTGAATCAAAATGATTGATGAAATGCAAAAGCTGATTTCCGTTATCATTCCTGTTTATAACGTGCGAGATTATCTTGAAAGATGTCTTAATTCGATTTTGGAAAATACATATAAAAATCTTGAAGTGATATGCGTAAATGACGGCAGTTCTGATGACAGCTTAAAAATACTCAAACATTTTGCAGAAAAAGATAAACGTATAAAAATTGTTGATAAAAAAATAAGTGAGGGAGTATCATCTGCCAGAAATTCCGGACTTGACGCAGCTTCGGGCGATTATATAGCTTTTATTGATTCGGACGACTGGATTCACAGACGATACTTTGAAATCCTTGTTTATTTTCTGAACAGGGATAACACAGATGTTTCAGTTTGCAGGAATATTAAAACTTTTGAAATGATAGATGATAAGCCTGTACCTGACACCGGTGTTCTGAAAATTAATGAATGGGGTATTAATGAAATAAGTTTAGATCACGATACAATTTGCTATGTTTGGGGCAGACTTTATAAAAAAGATCATATTGGAAAAGCCAGATTTATTAAGAAAATTAAGTTCGCCGAGGATAAGGAATTCAACGTACGTGTTCTATGCGGAATAAAAGATTTAAAAGTATCTGTTGTTGAATTCCCATTATATTATTATTTTCAAAGAAGTGATTCAGCGGTTCATACACTCGACCACGCCGAAATTATATATGCAGGTGAAAGCATTTTGAAATTCGCCGAGTTAGACAGCTTTAGTGCTGACGCTAAAAAGGTGCTTTTATTCAGAGCGTTCAAGGACGCGTTAGCGGCAAGATATGTAAGTATGTTTTATTCTGACGGCGAATACAAAATTATGAGCAGGCGGCTAATTAAAAAATGTTGCAAGTTAATGAATAATCTTGATAATATTTCTTTCAAGGAAAAAACAAAATACAGAACCTTAGCGGCTTTTCCGATTGTTTACAGAATGTATCGGATAATTACAGACCCGTCTATGCTTGACTGGGAGAAAAACCGGCGGAAAGCAAAGAATAACAAATAAAAATTTGGATTATTATGATTATATCACCAAAATAATAAAAGCCTCCGCTTGAATTTATTTCAAGCGAAGGCTTTTGTGCGTATTTATCAGCCGTTGAGAATCGCGAAGTTTTCCTTATTATTTTTATATAGGTTCTGAAAAACCTTGAAATTCCTGTCGTAAACCGCCTTGTTTTCCTTATTCGGTTTATAAAATTTTTTAGCGGGAATAAGAGTCTTAACGTGTTCAAGCGACGGTATCAGACCGAGACCTACCGCAATGCACGCCGCAGCGCCTACTGCGCCCACGTTCTGGGGACTGTCCACAACCTCTATTTCACGCTGGAGAATATCGGAAAGAATCTGGCAGGTGACGCCGCCGAGTGCGCCGCCGCCACAGAAACGAATGGATTTTGAAGTTGTGATTTTCTTCTCTTGACGCTCGAGCATCCACCTCATATGGAAACAAATCCCCTCAACAACGGCTCTTATCATTTCCGTTTTGCCTGTTTCAATTTTAATGTTGAAGAACATACCTGCTGCGTTCGGGTCTTCAAACGGACAGCGGTTGCCGTGAAGCCACGGAGTAAATATGGTTCCGTTTGAGCCTGCCGGAATTTCGTTTATAACGTCTTCCATATAGTCATAAAGATTTATATTAAGGGCTTCCACCGAATCCGCTATGCTTTTGTCGTGAAGATAAACGCCTATATCGTCAAGGGCAAGGTGATTTTTTACCCATTCAACGCATTTGTTTGATGTTTCAAGCTCGCCGAAATAGTTATATTTTCCCGGATCAGCCCCGACTATTGCAGCCATCATTGCGCCTGCGTCAACAACCTGCTTGTCGACAACCGTTCCCACCCAGCCGGAAGTGCCGCTGTAAATGTGAGTGTCATTAACCGAAACTGCGCCTGCGCCTACACCGATAAGTGAAGCGTCGCCGCCGCCTCCGAATACGGCTGTTCCCGGTGCGAGTCCAAGCTCCGCGGCAGCCTTTTCGGTAACCTCTCCGACCTTTTCCGTACATTTTTTGATTTCGGGCAGATGCTTCATATCAACGCCTACCATATCGCAGATCGGTTTGCACCAGCCCTCATGACCTTTTCTTGTATCGTAAAGCAAAGTGGCAAAAGCGCTGTCTTCGGTCATAACAAACTCACCGCTGGCACGGCAGATGAGATATTCTTTTACATCGAGCCATTTATATATCTTTTTAAAGTTTTCGGGCTCGTGAGCCTCAACCCATTTGTATTTCCATATCGGATCTTTTACGGAACAGCTGACAGCACCCGTGTATCTGAGGTATTTCAGCAGCTTCGTAACCTCCGCTCCTGCGACCTGAACACCGTGAGCAATACCCTCCTTAAGCTCCTCCCGCGCTCTCTGATCCATATAGCTCATAGGATGGCGGACACAGTTTCCTTCTTTGTCAACAAGGACGATCCCCTGCATTTGAGAACAGAAAGAAATTCCGTCAATCTGTTCTTTCTTTATGTAAGGCACTTTTTCAAAAACAGTTTTGGTAGTGGTGCACATTGCTTCCCACCATTCGTCCTCATGCTGCTCGGCTCCACCCTTAACGCCTACCTGATCGT
Source organism: uncultured Clostridia bacterium (assembly GCA_947585615.1). Lineage (GTDB taxonomy): Bacteria > Bacillota > Clostridia > Oscillospirales > Acutalibacteraceae > Eubacterium_R. Next base: position 8,520 of record CANPXD010000040.1, on the reverse strand, counting down.
CAACATAAAGTCCGTAGCCGAGAGACGAATAGCCAAGAATTTTCATTTCGCCTTCAATTTCAATCAGACAGGTTTTTACGCCTGTCGTACCTATGTCGTAGGTTATAACGTACTTTTTCATATTTTATCCTCCGTTAGCAATATGACAGCGCACGTGCGCTTATTTTTCAAAGGTGAATGCGGATTCGATGAATTTTATAAGCTGTCTAACTATTTCATCGTCGTTGAGTCCGTCGGTATCAACGCCTGTATAGATTTTCAAACGCTCCCGATAGTATTCGCAGGAGAATGAAAACTGCAGTGTTGTGAGCAGATTGTCAAAGAAAAACGCAAACAGTCTCGGATCAAGATCCTGACGCACATCCCCGCTTGCAAGGGCCTGAGCAATACAGGTTATATAAATCCTGCTGGTCTGGCTTTCTATCTCGCGCGCAAGTGCCGTCGCGCGCTCACTGTTTTTTTCCGCTGTTACCTCGTTGTAAAGTTTTATATAATTCCGGTTTTTTCTCGAAAGTTCGCACGTGGCGCGGATCAGCTTTTCTGCCTTTACAAGTAGTTTATCCCTGCTCGCGAGTATTTCTTCAAGGGCGTCCTCAAGTATGCTCATTCCCTTTGAAATGCAGGTGAGAAACAAATCCTCTTTGGTTGAGAAATACTTATACATAAGACCGATGCTTATTCCCGCTTTTCGTGCAATAACATTAATGTTTGCGTTTTCATAGCCCTTTGAAGAAAATTCCTCTATGCCTACCTCAAGTATACGCTCCTTGCGTTCATCGGGTATTCTTTTAAAGGCTTCCTTGTAGTGGCAATTTCTCATTTTTTATTAATTTTGTAACCTTGCACAAACGCCGAAAATTCTTTTTGTGCAAGAAGTACAAATAACCTCCAGACATAATAAATATACCGCTGATATACTACCATAAATTTATTTTTACTGCAATATTGCAATGCGAAATTCACAAAAAAATTTGAGATATGATTTGACAAATCGTTGAAAAGTGATATACTTAAAGTGTAATTTTAGTGAGTGAGGACTCACAACAATAAAGTGAGCAACGGCTCACCACATAAACAAGGAGGAAAAATTAATGGATACAAGATTTGCGATTTCAGAGTATCCCAATGCAGCCATACTTACTGCTCAGCTTGACGCGCTTATTAAAAAACCGATTTATTCCATAAACAGGGATGCGCTCAAAAAATATGAGGAGGAGTATTTCGAAAAGAAATGCAAAAAATCCAAGGAGCAGATTGAAGAGGCAAAAAACATCATTCCCGGCGGCGTACAGCATAATCTTGCTTTCAATTATCCTTTTCCGATCGTTATGGTCAAGGCAAAGGGAAACAAACTTTATGATATTGACGGCAACGAGTATTTTGACTTCCTTCAGGCAGGCGGTCCGACAATTATCGGTTCAAACGACGATGTTGTGAAGGAAAAGGTTAAAGAACTTCTTGACGACTGCGGTCCGTCAACAGGTCTTTTCCATCCCTATGAATACAAGCTTGCCAAAAAGATTTCAGAATGCGTTCCGTCTGTTGAGATGTTCCGTATGCTCGGCTCAGGAACAGAAGCTTGTATGTGCGCTGTTCGTGTTGCCCGCCTTGCGACAGGTCACAAGAATATTATCAAAATGGGCGGCGCTTACCACGGCTGGTCAGATCAGCTTGCGTGGGGTATGCGTGTTCCCGGAACACTCAATCTTCAGTCACACGGCGTTCCTATGTTTGTGTTCAAGCACACGCAGGAGTTCTTCCCGAATGACCTCAAGTCGCTTGAGAAGAAGCTTATACTTAATAAATTCCGCGGCGGTACAGCTGCCGTATTCATTGAGCCTATCGGTCCCGAATCGGCAACGCGTCCCGTTGATAAGGATTTCCCGAAGGGTGTTCAGGCGCTTTGCCGTAAATACGGAGCGCTTCTTGTTTGCGACGAGGTTGTAAGCGGCTTCCGTATCGGACTTTCAGGCGCTCAGGGCTATTATGGAATTGATCCCGACATCTCGATTTTCGGAAAAATTATCGCCGGCGGTTATCCCGGTGCAGGCGGAATCGGCGGACACAGAGAAGTTATGAAGTATCTCGGCGCCGGTCTCGACAAAGCAGAGGGCAAGAAAATCCACAAGGCAATGTGCGGGGGCACAATGGCTGCCACTCCGATTTCCTGCTGCGCAGGCTATACGGTAATCTGCGAAATCGAAAAGAGAAATGCCTGTCAGATTGCAGGTCAGATGGCTGACCGCCTTGTTAAGGGAATCAATGAATCCATCAAGAAATACAATCTTCCATTTGTATGCTATAATATCGGCTCTGTATGCCATCTCCACACCGTTGCAACAATGCACTTCAAGGTAGACTGGAAGAGACCGTGGACCATACCGTCAACACTTAAACAGACTGGTATCCGCCAGACCGAAATGCAGTATATGGGCGCTGCCTATATGGCAGAGGGACTTGTTACCCTTGCCGGCTCACGTCTTTACACTTCAAGCGCTTACACAGAAGAGGATATAGACGAATGTATCCGACGCTTTGACAAGGTGCTTTCACAGTGTGAAAAGATTGATTAATTCTTAAAATAAATAGGGCGGTTAAAAACCGCCCTTTATCAACTTTATAATTTCTCAGGGGGGGAAAAATATGGCATATGAAATTGAAGAGGCAAAAAGATTAGTTGTTGAAGCCGGAAAAAAACTTGTTGAAACAGGTCTTATCGCACGCACATGGGGTAATGTTTCAGCACGTATTTCAGACACACAGTTTGTTATCACTCCGTCAGGCAGAGCATATGAGGATCTGACGCCCGATGAAATTGTCACGGTAAATATCGACGACTGCTCGTATGAGGGAGAGATAAAGCCTTCCTCTGAAAAAGGTGTTCACGCTGCAGCGTACAGACATCATCCGACTGTTGATTTTGTTATTCATACTCACCAGAAGGCTGCAACGATTGTAAGCATCACAGGTATGGAAATCCGCAATGTTTACAGCGAATTCAGAGATGTTCTCGGAGATAAAGTGCCAACGGCGGACTATGCTATGTCAACCACGAATGCACTCAGAAAAAAAGTCGAGATGTGCATAATGATGAACCCGGGATGCAGAGCGATTATGCTTATGCACCATGGTGCGCTTTGTATGGGAGACACGTATGAGCAATCTTTTGAAATTGCCGAAGCGCTTGAAAAGTGCTGTGAAAAGGTTATCAAGGACAATTATCTTCGCCATTCATGGACTAAAACTTATTCCGATGAGGAGAGAAGGAACTTCTTCCTCAAAAAGAAATATGCCGGAAGTATGCCGGAGGAAATCTGCGATTTAGGTTCGTCCGTAAGAAACGGAAATATATTTACGATAAATGTAGGCGGCGAATCTGTCGATGTGGATATTGATTCGGGTCTCGGAATAAACGGAATTGCTGCGAAATGTGCCAAGATCCACAGAGAAATATATCTTGCACACGGTTGCACGATGATAAAGCAGATTACATCGCCCGACGTAATCGCAGTGTCGTGTCTCGGCGAATCCATGCTCCCGATGATTGATGATTTTGCGCAGATTGTCGGTTTGGACGTTAAATGCTGTCCGTGGATAGACGGCGATACAGATGATTGTGCGGCCGAAATCTGCAAGGCGGCGAGTGCGCGCAATGCAGTGCTTATACAGGGCAACGGTGCGCTCATATTCGGAAATAACGACGGCGATATGCAGGCTCTTGAAATTATTATGGATAAGGGCTGTGCGGCGGCTATAGATGTTGAGATATTCAACCGTCCGCATTATGTTCCGAAAGTTGAATGTTTTCTTATGAGAACCGTTTATCTTGCCAAGTATTCAAAGCAAATTGACAAAAAATAAACATCTGTAAAAAAGTTTATGGTTTGTTTATGAGTAACAAATTGACTATTCTGGAAAAATATGCTATAATACAGTATGTTATGAGGGAGTAATTCCGTGCGTGGCACGCACTAAATCAACATCATGCCTGAAAGGGCTGGTTTAGTTTTAAGAATGAGACTCGTATATAGTAGAAATACTATATACGGGTTTTATTGTTAAGCTAATATTTATAAAATCAGAGAGCAGGGGGATTTATGAAAGAGTATCTAAAGAGCATACATGAGGTCTTGAGTGAAAACAACACTTCCGAAAACGGACTTTCTGCAACGGAAGCAGCGTCGCGTCTCGAAAAAAACGGTAAAAACAAGCTTGCGGAGGGCAAAAAGGAAAGCCTTATTCACCGATTCCTTATGCAACTTGCAGATCCGATGATTATTATTTTGATTGTGGCGGCTGTCGTTTCGGCTGTTACATCTGTTTATGAACACGAATTTCCGTCCGATGTAATAATCATATTATTTGTTGTCATTCTCAATTCAATACTCGGTGTTTATCAGGAATCTAAGGCTGAAAAGGCAATAGAAGCACTTCAGGAAATTGCCGCCGCCACGAGCCGTGTTATAAGAGACGGCAGGATTGAAACAATCCGTTCTGAAGATTTGGTTGTAGGAGATATAATTTCTCTTGAAGCAGGCGACAGTGTTCCTGCCGACTGCCGTATAATTTCCTGCGCTTCCATGAAAATAGAGGAAGCGGCGCTGACGGGTGAGTCTGTTCCCGTAAGCAAGCAGGCAGAGATTATAGATCCTGAAGGCTCTGACGATGTTCCTCTCGGCGACAGGAAAAATATGTGCTATATGGGTTCAAACGTTGTCTATGGTCACGGTAGGGCAGTTGTAACTGCAACGGGAATGGATACAGAAATGGGAAAAATTGCCGATGCGCTCAACGATTCCAAGGAGGGCGACACTCCTCTTCAAATAAAGCTTAACCAGCTTTCAAAGATATTGTCCTTCCTCGTTCTCGGTATCTGCGTTTTTATCTTTGCGCTTGATGTTATCAGAAACGCCGTATCGGGTGTCGCTGTCACATTTGATGGTCTGCTCGGTACGTTTATGGTTGCCGTTTCCCTTGCGGTTGCGGCAATACCGGAGGGACTTGCCGCCGTTGTTACGATTGTTCTGTCAATCGGCGTAACAAAGATGAGCAAACGCAGCGCCGTTATACGTAGACTTACTGCTGTTGAAACTCTGGGCTGCACGCAGATTATATGCTCCGACAAAACAGGAACTCTCACCCAGAATAAAATGACGGTTGTTGAATACAAAGGTGAAAATGAAAAGCTGATTGCGCAGGCAATGGCGCTTTGTTCAGACGCCGCACTTGAGGACGGCGTTGTCAAGGGGGAACCTACCGAGGCGGCGCTTGTTGAATGGGCAAAAAAACTTGAAATGCCCAAGTATGAGCTTGAAAAGGATTTTCCGCGTGTTGCGGAAGCGCCGTTCGATTCAATGCGCAAAATGATGTCCACAATTCACGCTTCATTCGGAAAGGGATACGTTCAGTATACCAAGGGCGCGCCGGATGTTGTACTTGACCGCTGCACGTATGCGCTTATAGACGGCAAAAGAGTTGAAATGACGGGTGAAATCAGGTCAGAAATTCTGGCACAGAATAAGAAAATGGCAGATAAGGCGCTGCGTGTGCTGTGTGTTGCCATGAAATCTTATCACGAAATCCCCGAAGACCAAAGCGCCGAATCCCTTGAAAGGGAGCTTTGCTATATCGGACTTGCGGGAATGATAGATCCGGTGCGTCCCGAGGTTATTGATGCTATTGCGGAATGCAGAAGTGCGGGAATCAGACCGATTATGATTACCGGAGACCATAAAGATACTGCCGCCGCGATTGCCGGACAGCTCGGAATTATCAGTGATGTATCACAGGCTATAACGGGTGCTGAGCTTAATAAAATGACGGATGAAGAGCTTAACGCGAATATTGAAAAATACAGCGTGTATGCGCGTGTGCAGCCTGAACATAAGGTCAGAATTGTCAACGCTTGGCGCAACAGGGGAATGGTAACCGCAATGACGGGTGACGGCGTAAACGATGCTCCGTCAATTAAAAATGCCGACATCGGAATCGGTATGGGCATAACGGGTACCGATGTAACAAAGAATGTTGCCGATATGGTGCTGGCGGATGACAATTTTGCCACAATCGTTTCTGCGGTCGAAGAGGGTAGGAGAATTTATGATAATATCCGCAAATCCATTCAGTTTCTGCTTTCATCCAATCTCTCCGAGGTTTTAACAATTTTCATTTCAACGCTGTTCGGGCTTACCGTTCTCGAGCCTGTTCACCTTTTGTGGATAAATCTGATAACAGACAGCTTTCCCGCGCTTGCTCTCGGTATGGAAAAGGGCGAGGGTGATATTATGAAACGACCTCCGAGAAACAGCCGAGAAGGTGTGTTTGCCGGAGGAATGGGAATTGATGTTGCGTGGCAGGGCATTATGATAACCGTTCTTACACTTGCTGCCTATATGTTCGGTATCAAACTTGCCGTCGGAACAGATGAACTGATACATCAAAACGGTATGACAATGGCCTTTCTCACGCTTTCCATGTCTGAGGTATTTCATTCATTCAATATGCGCTCAAGGCGCACATCGGTATTTGCAATGAAAGGGCACAACAAGTATCTCACGGGAGCAATGCTTCTCAGCTTTATGCTTTCAACACTTGTTATTTATGTTCCGTTCCTTGCAAAAGCTTTTGATTTCGCGGCGATTTCAGCCGTTGAATACTTTATATCTGTTGCGCTTGCGATTGCCGTTATACCAATAGTGGAAATCGTTAAGCTTGTTCAGCGGAAAATCAGTAAATAGTAATCGGGTGCGGCTCACAATACACAGTGAGCCGCACTAAATTTTTCTTTATATTTATAATAATATATGTTATTATAGAAAACGGTGATTCGTTTTGATTCTTAAGAAGAATGATAAAATTGAACTTCTGATTGAAACCGTCACTTCTGAGGGCAGCGGTCTCGGAAGGTATGACGGTATAGCGGTTTTTGTCCGCGGAGCAGTTCCGCAGGACAGAATAATTGCACATATAATCAAAACCTCGAAAAGTTACGCAGTCGGAATTATTGATAAAATTCTTTCACCGTCTCCGTGCAGGATAGATTCCGACTGCTCTTCTTCCGATAAATGCGGCGGCTGCTCCTTCAGAAATATGACTTATGAAGAAGAACTGAAATATAAAATGAACAGAATTCAGGACGCACTGAAAAGAATAGGGCATATTGATGTGACTGTTGACGAAATCATCGGCGCGGAAAATGTAAATCACTACCGAAATAAGGCACAGTATCCCGTACATATTGAAAACGGAGAACTTTCCGCAGGATTTTATGCTTACAAAAGCCACAGAATTATAACCTGCCAATCCTGTCTGCTCCAGCCGCCTGAGTTTGAAAAGGGAATTGAAGCCTTTAAAACTTGGGTTAAAAAGAATAATATAACCTCTTTTGACGAAAAAACAGGCAGAGGACTTTTGCGTCATATCAATTTCCGCAAATCGTTCGGAACAGGCGAAATTATGGCGTGCGCCGTAATCAACGAAAATGATATTCCTGACAGGGATTTTCTTGTTTCCCTTTTGCTGCAAGCGTTTGAGAAGCTCAGAAGTGTTGTTATTAATATTAATAAAGAGAATACAAATGTTATTCTCGGGAATGAGACAAAAACAATATGGGGCAGCGATAAAATCTGCGATATTCTTCTCGGCAAGCGTTTTGTTATCTCCCCCGAAAGCTTTTATCAGATAAATCATGACCAATGCGAAAATCTGTATAAGACCGTAGCCGAATTTGCCGATTTGAAAGGTTCTGAAACTGTTGTTGATCTCTACTGCGGAGCAGGCACGATAGGTCTTACCCTTGCAGATAAGTGCAGAGAACTTGTCGGTATAGAAATTGTGCCATCGGCAGTTGAAAACGCGCGTGAAAATGCAATAATCAATAATATAACAAATGCTTCATTCCTATGTGCCGATGCTTCGGCAGGAGCGGAGGAAGTGCAAAAAAGGGGAATAAAGCCTGATCTGGTGATTCTGGATCCTCCGCGCAAGGGATGCCCGGCAGAGCTGTTGATAGCGGTTGAAAAAATGACGGTGAAGCGCATTGTATATGTGTCGTGCGACAGTGCAACGCTTGCGCGCGATCTCAGTATATTGGTGCAAATGGGCTATACTGTTTCAAAAGTAAAGCCTGTCGATATGTTTCCCCGTACTCCGCACGTAGAGACGGTGTGCTTATTGTCCAAACTCAATGTCAAGCAACATATCGAGGTTGAACTCACCATGGACGAGATGGATTTGACCGCCGCCGAGAAGAAAGCCAGCTACGAGGAAATCAAGGCGTATGTGCTGGAGAAATTCGGGATTAAGGTCAGCCACCTTTATATCGCACAAGTGAAGCGGAAGTGCGGTATCATTGAGCGGGAGAACTACAACAAGCCGAAGTCGGAAGATTCCCGACAGCCGAAATGTCCGCCAGAAAAAGAGGCGGCGATACGGGCGGCGCTGGAGCATTTTAGAATGATTGGTTGATATAAAATAGACACAACCGGTGATTTTATGCAAGTAGCTCATAAAATCACCGGT
>CANPXD010000039.1 GCA_947585615.1 uncultured Clostridia bacterium | reverse complement strand
TGATTCACATCACAGGCAAGACTTGTATTGATAATAAACTTAGGACTCGGAAGAACTCCCGATTCGGCAAGACCTATTACTATACGTAGCATCATAAGCGCGTTGAAAAAGGCGGATATAGTATCTGTAAAATTCGGAACAGGCGGAACAACTCTGAATTACCCGCCCGATGAAATTGATTTATATAAAGTTTATTCGGCAATAGAACCTAACGCAATGAAAAAAATGATTGGCATCCACCCAATGCCGTCTCCTCTCTGTCCTGTTGGGAAGAACATATATAAAGTATTAAAAAACCATACAGCAAAATATGTGATGATTTGGCGTTAAGTTTAAAAAACATAACCTTGGAAGAAATAATAAATCAATATCATATGGAACTTCAATAAGCGGCATTTAAAACGAACTTTCAAATAATATAAATAATGTATTGTTTGCGCTACAGTTTTTTTGACGAATGGTTTTCCTGCTTTTCGTTGGTTTTGGTCAACCTTACTGTATCACAAGGTTTTCCTTTCGTCACTTCTTTTTTACTTTTGTATCACATTTATTGTTCCATTACTTCAACAATGAAAGATTATCTTACAAACTCAATTACAAAACCCCTGTTCAATACAAAATTGAACAGGGGTTTTGGCTAACCGGTGACTTTTACTGTCTGCTTTTACTTCATTTCTGCATTCAACTGGCGGTTATAATTATGATTTTTACAAGCATTTAAAATCTGAAATCGCGGTCGCCGTTTTCAATTTTTACAAGGCGCTCGCGGACTATATCCTTAACCTTTTCTTTTCCGATATTGCCGATTTCCTTTTCAATAAGTTCCTCGCCTATTCTGCGTGTGTCATCGGAAGCGTAATCCATAAGGAATTCCTTGAGTGTCATAAGCGCGTTCGGGTGGCAGCAGTTCTGAATCTGCCCCGACTTACAAAGGCTCATAAAGCGGTCTCCCGTTCTGCCTTCTCTATAGCACGCTGTGCAGAAAGACGGGATATATCCTGCCGTCATAAGCCAGTTCACAACCTCATCGAGCGTTCTGTTGTCAGAAACATCGAACTGCTCTGTATCGTGGGGACGTTCCTGCTCGCAGTAGCCGCCGACAGATGTTCTCGAACCGCCGCTTATCTGACTTACACCGAGACGTATGATTTTCTCTCTCAGTTCAGCGCTCTCACGTGTGGAAATAATCATACCGGTATACGGCACGGCTATTCTGATACAAGCAGCGATTTTGCAGAAAATATCGTCGCTGATGGAATTATCGAATTCATCGGGGTCTATATCGTCCGCTCTCTTAACTCTCGGCAGACTGATTGTATGAGGCCCTACTCCGTGGACAGCCTCCAGATGCTCGGCGTGCATAAGAAGTCCCGCGAATTCATACCTGTATTTATCAAGTCCGAAAAGCACACCGAGACCCACATCGTCTATGCCGCCATCCATTGCTCTGTCCATCGCCTCGGTATGGTAGGCGTAATTATGCTTGGGCCCTGTCGGGTGCAGGTATTCATAGCTTTCCTTATGATACGTCTCCTGGAAAAGAATATATGTGCCTATTCCGGCATCCTTGAGCTTTTTATAGTTTTCAACCGTTGTTGCCGCAATATTTACGTTTACGCGGCGTATTGCGCCGTTTTTGTGTTTGATTGAATAAATCGTGTTGATACATTCAAGTATATATTCAATCGGATTATTCACAGGATCCTCGCCTGCCTCAATCGCAAGACGCTTATGCCCCATATCCTGAAGCGCTATTACCTCGCGCGCCACTTCCTCCTGCGTGAGCTTTTTGCGCGGAATATGCTTATTTTTCAAATGATACGGGCAGTAAAGGCAGCCGTTTACACAGTAATTTGAAAGGTAAAGCGGAGCAAACATTACGATACGGTTGCCGTAAAAATCTTTTTTTATCTGTTCGGCAAGGTCGTATATTTCCTCAATTTTTTCCTTGTTTTCACAAGCAAGCAAAACGCTTGCCTCGCGGTGGGAAAGCCCTTTCCTGAGCCGCGCCTTATCTATGATTTTCTCTATTAATTCAAGATCATCCTTATGCGCGTCCGCATAGGCGATCGTTTCGAGTATTTCCTCATGATTTATAAATTCCTCCGCTTTCAACGATTCGGGATTATAGCAAGCCATTTAACACACCTCTGTTTTCAATCAAGAAAGCGCCCCGAAAGGCGCTGCTAAAATTAAATTCTGCGTACTTTCGCTAAACTTCAGCCGAAAAGCCGATTCTGCCTCTCAGCCGGACACTATAATAGCACTTTTTATTTATTATTTCAATAGGTATCTTGCTTTAAACAAAAGGAAAATGTATAATAGTTTTATATGAGAATAATAAGATTCAAAATTTCGGATAATGAAAACAATGAACAGATAAAATCGTTTCTGACAAGGTTCGGCGTTTCGTCTTCACTGCTCAAAAGCCTTAAGCAGTCCGATGACGGCATATTGCTGAACAAAAGCCGCGCGCGGTCGGTTGATCATCTTCACACGGGAGATATTCTTGAAATAACGCTCCCGACGGAAGGAAAAATGCCCGTTCCGTCAGAGACTCCGCTCAGCATTATTTACGAAGACGAGGACATTATTGCCGTAAGCAAACCGCCGTTTATGCCTGTTCACGAAAGCAGAAATCATATAGGCGACACGCTGTCCAATGCCGCGGCTGCTCATATTACGGACAGCTTCCGCGCAGTATACAGGCTTGACAGAGACACCAGCGGCATTGTTCTTATCGCAAAGAACAGACTTGCTGCCGGAAAACTTGCCGGCAAAGTCAGAAAGGACTATTATGCCATAGTGCGCGGCGTTATCAAAACACCCGGAACGATAGAAGCGCCAATCAGGCGTATGGACAGCAGCATTATAAAGCGCTGCGTCAGCGAAGACGGTGAAAAAGCCGTAACCCATTATTTTCCCGTTGCCGCCGACGGCAAAAATACACTTCTTAAAATCAATCTTGAAACGGGAAAAACGCACCAAATACGCGTTCATTTCTCATATATCGGTCATCCCCTGCTCGGAGACACGCTTTACGGCGGAGACGACAGCAAAATCAACAGGCAGGCGCTTCACTGCCGTGATATTTATTTTACGCATCCCATAACAGGAGAAAAATTCCATCTCACCTGTGATTTTCCGCAGGACATCAGAGAACTGACAGCGCATTTCGTTTGTTCCGCCCGATTATGAATTTTTTCTTTTGTATCAAATGACTTGGAATACCGACCCAAATATGTTAAAATAGCAGTGATATGAAATCATTTAAAACGGAGTTGAAATAAAATGAAAACAATACCAAGCTTTCAGATTGACCACAACAAACTGACAAAAGGCATTTTTATAAGCCGTATCGATGACGATATTACGACTTATGACATCCGTATGCGCCTGCCGAACAGAGAGCCTGTTATGACCAACGCCGCCATGCACACCATTGAGCACATTTTTGCCACTTATGTGCGCAACACCGAATTCGGCGACAATATTATTTATTTCGGTCCTATGGGCTGCCGCACAGGTTTTTATTTTCTCACCCGTTCCCTTACAGACGGTTATTCAATAAATCTTATTAAAGAAACGTTTCAATATATAGCCGATTTCTGGGGACAGATTCCGGGCGCCACAATGAAGGAATGCGGAAACTGCAACGACCATAATCTTGCGCAGGCTAAAGAGGAGGCAAGATCCTTTCTTGAGATTATCAAGGACTGGACAAAGGAAGATTTAAAATATCCTCAGTAATACACATCAATATTAAAAGCTCCGTCTGCACAAAGACGGAGCTTTTTCTGATTAAATTGAACTATCTGATGATTTTTCTGAGCTTTCTTGCGGCATTGATTGAAGGCTGTATCATCTTTTCCGCAAGATTCTTTTCTCTCTGCGCGCTTATTTCCTTCATTATTTCGGGAACCGGTTTGAAATTTTCCCTGTGCTTCTCACAGAACTGTTCAAAATGCTTCATATCGTTCGGCAAAGTGAAACTTGGATGCAGGACAAAAGTGTAGACGCCGAAAGGAAGAATGGCGTGCGGCGTATCAAAAATGCTCGGAAAAAACAGCATATCCCTCTCCTTATATGGATAAAGAGCGTAGCCGTCGGAAATAAAATCAAAATATCCGCTGTCTCTGCAAACGTCAACCGTCGTATCGTCAAAAGTATGCGCAGGAGCAAAGAAACAGGTCGGATGACAATGATGCGCAAGCAGCTTCTTATGCCCCTCATCTATAATCCTCTTCTGTTCATCATAGCTGAGACCGACAAATTCAGATCTTAACCCCCCCTCGCAGTCATGATAAACATGATGAAGTCCGTGCTGTGCAATGGTCCAGCCCTTGTTCTGCCAGCGCTGCACTGTTTCGTCCCAGAAACGGACGTCCTCTTCCCATGTAAAAAGCTTATCGTGACTGTCCGGTATTACTCCGACAATCGGCTTGATATTGTTCTTATCAAGGATTTTTTCAACAGTTTCCCACAGTTCATGATTCATTTTCGGCGTCGCGTCATCGAGTCGTATAATATACCTGAGCATCTTTATTTCTCCGAATTTAAAATTATCTCAAAAAGAATACACCAATTAAGAAAATAAGTCAACAAAAATCTTATTCAAATTTTCCGGTAAAATCAGGTTCAAGTATCGGAAGTCCCAATTCCTTCACAGCGGCCTTAACCGCCTCCTCGGAGGAGTGGAACTTAATCGGCTTTCCTATAAACGTCATATTATAGATAACAAGCTCCTGGAATGTGGGCGTCATTTCGTTTTTGACTTTTACCGTATTGTTGTCATTGAAAATAAAGGTAAATTTTCTTATATGCGCCGTTTCAATCGGCCTTATCCAGACCTTGAGACTGCCATCCCGCTGCCATGCCGCTTCGGAATAGGCGTGGTAATGCAGATCGCCGAGGTGCATTTCACTCATTCTGAATTTGCCGTCAAGACCGACGTCTATGGTGTTTTCCTCATCTTTTTCTTTCCACGTGAACTTCAGGCAGTCGTCTGTAAAATCAAGTCTGATTTCATTAATATAGCCCGGCTTGTTATAAAGCATCTGGAGAACGGAAATTGAAATGACCGATGTGTTGCGGTTTGTTTTGCAGACGATTTTCCTGCCGCTCACCTTTTCTTCAAGGCTGCGGTTTCTCTCGGCAGGCTCAAGTCTTTCGACTGAGCAGGCATTTATCCTGCTGTTAAGAATATCAAATTCCGCCTTGTTTTCGGGAAGAGGATCGTTTTCAAAGCATTCCGGAAAATATTTCCAGAATACCTTCATAATCTTATAATCCTCCGCCTCTCCCGAATTGAGAACAACAAGCGCGTCATATTCGGGAAACATAAAGCAGCGCTGACCGAAAAGTCCGTCGGCACGATAGCTGTTGGATACGGGATTGCGCCAGAACTGATAACCGTAACCGCACATATTATCGATAAATCCGTCCGTTACGGAGTCGGTCTGCTTTGCCGTTGCTTCTTTCACCCACTGTTCAGGCACAAGCTGCGTTCCATCCAGCCATTTTCCTCCCCGTATATAAGGAAGAAAGAATTTGGCAAGATCCTCGGATTTCATATAAAGACCCCAGCCCGCCGAATTGTTTCCGCTGCCGTCCGCCTCCCAGAACGGTTTTTCAATTCCGAGCGGCTCAAACATTCTCGGATACAGATAATCAATCATACTCATACCCGTAACCTTTGAAATAATTGCCGAAAGCATAAACGTGTTTTCCGATATATAGTTAAATTTGCTGTCGGGAGGAAGCAGAAACGGAGCGTCAAAAAAGCTCTTTATCCAGTCTTTTCCGCCTTTTTCTTCCAGAACGGTTATCAGTTTGTCCGACCGCATTGTGAGCAGCATTCTGACAGTGAGCTTTTTATTCATAGGCCGCCTTGCGGATTTGTATTCGGGGAAAAAATCGCTTACCCTGTCATCAAGTGAAAGAAGTCCCTCGCTTACGGCAAAACCGACAGCTGTTGAAGTGACCGATTTGCTCATTGAATAGAGCACGTGGGGCGCGTCTGCCGAGTACGGCTTCCAAAAACACTGCGCGCAAATTTTCCCGTGCCGCAGAACGGTAAAGCTCTGAAGTCCGAGCCTTTTGGCATTGATTTCGTCAATAAAGGCAGTGATCGCGCTGCTTTTTATCCCTGCCGCCTCGGGTGTTGTTCTTTTTAACTGTGTGCCGGAAAGCTTTGTCATAAATATTCCTCCTTAGCAATCATACACTAATTTTATAACGGAAGCCCCTATTTTTCAATAGAATATCTGCTGAATTAAAAATAAATTAAAATATTCCTTAATTATACTGTTGAAATAATTTCAATTATGTTATAGAATAGACGCACGCTAAATCTTGAATCGACAAATTTTTGAGGTAATACTATGGATAAAAGTTATTATTCATCAATGTTTTCTTCTTTTTGCAAAAGAGCGTCTCTTGTTATTGTGGATATAGCGCTGTTTTCTCTTGCAAACGCAAGTATAGTATATCTTACAATGGGAGGCCATATATCCTCCACCGAATACGCTCACATACTCTTTAACTATCTTCACTTTTTCATTTTGAGCGTGGCGGTATTTTTAATCAATGTCTGCTTCAGTCTCTACAAAAGCATCTGGCATTTTACGGGTACGGATGAAATCATACGTTCCTTCGTTTCCTCTCTCCTGTCAAGCTTTGTTCTTTTTGCCGTTGACAGATACCTTTTCAACGGTTTACTGAAACAGCCGGGAACCATTCCCTTTTATGCCTATATTCTTATGTTTGTTCTCACAGTACTTTGCACCTGCGCTCCCCGTATGGGATACAGAATGTTCAGAACCATCCTCATTCACTCGTCAAAGTTTAAGGGACATCATAAAAAGATCATGATTGTCGGATGCGGCTTTATGGGCAATTTCATTATTGACGATCTTGCAATAAACGGCTACAAGATGGGACGCCCTGTGTGCGCGGTGGACGACGACCCGGAAAAGAGAAACAAAAAAATCAACGGCGTTAAAATAAAAGGAACCTGCAATGATATTCCCGAGCTTGCAAAAAAATATGAAATAGACACCATCATTATCTGCCTTCCCTCAGCTTCAAAGGCAAGGCAGAAAGAAATTATAGATATTGCAATACAGACGAAATGCGCTGTCAAGGTTTCTCCGTCTGTAAGTGAATTTCTCGAAAACGGTGCAAAATCAGGGAAAAAAGTCAGAAAAGTAGAAATAAAAGATCTGCTTTCGCGTCCGGAGGTTACGCTTGACAAAAAGGTCTGCCGCTATCTTATCGGCGAAACGGTGCTTGTTACGGGCGGCGGCGGCTCAATCGGCTCCGAAATCTGCAATCAGGTCGCAAGGTACAATCCAAAAAAGATAATCCTTTTTGATATTTATGAAAACTGCGTTTTTGAGCTTGCCAATGATTTGATAAGGGATTACGGCGACGCAATGGATATTATTGTGCGAATCGGCTCTGTCAGAGATCAGGAAAGACTCAACGAGGTGTTCGAGGAATTCCATCCGGGCGTTGTGTTCCACGCAGCGGCACATAAGCACGTTCCGCTTATGGAGGACAGCCCTTGCGAAGCGGTCAAAAACAATATTTTCGGCACATATAACGTTGCCCTTGCCGCAGACAAATTCAAGGTTTCAAAAATGGTTATTCTCTCAACCGATAAAGCTGTCAATCCCACCAACGTTATGGGCTGCACAAAAAGAATAACGGAAATCATCGTTCAGTATATGAACAAGAAAAGCAAAAACACGAATTATGCGGCCGTTCGTTTCGGAAACGTTCTCGGCTCGCATGGCTCGGTTATTCCCACATTCAAAAAACAGATTGAAAGAGGCGGCCCGATCACACTCACCCATCCTGATATTGAACGCTATTTTATGACGATTCCCGAGGCGGCGCAGCTTGTCTGCCAGGCAGGCGGTCTTGCACGCGGCGGAGAGGTTTTCGTGCTTGATATGGGAGAGCCTGTAAAAATTATTGATCTGGCAAAGAATCTTATCAAGCTTTCGGGCTTCTCGGTTGATGAAATAGGCATAGAAATAACGGGTCTGCGCCCCGGAGAAAAGCTCTATGAGGAGCTTGCAATGGAAAGCGAAATGGAGACGCGGCAGACTACTGCTCTTGAAAAAATATACGTTATGCAGCCTATGGACATAGACGATGAAGCGTTTTCGCTTATGCTTGATTCCCTTCATGACATTAACAATGAAAACGTAAGGGAAAAGCTTATGAAAATCATTCCCAACTATCACCCGTCTGACAGCGGAAACTGAATACCGTGCAGTTTCAAACGCTTGCGGCCCCATGCGTAATCCGTAACTTTCTCAATTTAACAAAGCAGATGACCTTACGGTACGGATGCTTTTAAATCTACGTTTATTTCTTCTCTTCGTCCGTCTTTTCTCCATTGCTCCACAACAACGCGCCCTCGTTTCCTCTATTATACCGGAAACGAGGGCGTTTTATATTTTTGACAAATCGGTTCTTTGTTGTATATACAATAAAAAACGCGCTCGGATTTTTGAGCGCGTTCAATATCTGTGTGTTATTTTATTATCTTTCCGATTGTGTTCGGAGCCATTCCCGCGGCGTTCGCCTCGTCGGTGTCTATGTGCATTGCAAGAGCATAACTATCCGAAACCCTGACAACGACGTCGCCGAACACAAGATTCCTGCCGTTTGCCGATGGGATTTCAACAGAAACGATTTCACCGTTTTTAAGATTCATTCTCTGCGCGTCGGCAACCGTGGCGTGTATGTGGCGCCTTGCGGCAATAACGCCTTCGGAAATTTCAATCTCGCCTGCAGGGCCTGCAAGTCTGCACGCACCTGAGCCGGCAATGTCTCCGCTTTCTCTTACGGGAGCGGCAACGCCGATTGTGCGTGCGTCCGTAAGTGAAATTTCGACCTGCGTATCCTTCCTGACAGGGCCGAGCACCGAAACAGCGGCAAATTCTCCTTTTGTGCCGATAACGCGCACCCTTTCCTCACAGGCAAACTGACCCGGCTGCGAAAGCTCTTTTTTTACTGTCAGCTTATGGTCTGCACCGAAGAGTGTTTCAAGGTCACTCTGCGAAAGGTGAACGTGGCGTGCCGATATTTCTACAAGTACTTCATCGTTTTTCATATGTAATCTCCTTAAAATATATTTACGATATATTTTATACCCGATTTGATTGTTTTTCAATACAAAATTTGATATACTTGTATTCGGTGATGAAAAATGACGTTAAACGAGCTTAAGGAAAAATGCGAGGGCTGCACTAAATGCGCGCTCTGCGGCGGAAGAACAAATCTTGTTTTCGGCTGCGGCAGGGAGGACGCGGATATTATGCTTATCGGCGAAGGGCCCGGCGAAAACGAGGATTTGCAGGGGCAGCCGTTTGTAGGAAGAAGCGGACAGCTCCTCGATAAATTTCTTGCTGCCATAGATCTCAGCAGAGACAAAAATGTCTATATAGCCAATATGGTTAAATGCCGTCCCCCGAAAAACAGAGACCCGAAACCTGAGGAACAGGATGTCTGCATCGAATGGCTCAGAGAGCAGTTTAAAATCATAAGACCGAAGATCATAGTCTGCGTGGGCAGAATCTCGGCTCAGAAGCTTATCAGCCCCGATTTCAGGGTAACAAAAGAACACGGAACTTTCATCGAGAAAAACGGCGTTCTGATGATGGGAACGTACCACCCTGCCGCGATTCTCAGAAATCCGAACAACAAAGAAGCCGCATTTCAGGATTGGCTCGCTCTGCGCGAAAAAATAAAAGAACTTGGTTTGAAGATTTAACGAACTGTTGATCGAGGGACGCTTATGATTATCAATGCAAAGACTTACGGTCTTCTGCCGGGATGCGACGCGGCGGAAAGCTTGTCTGCTCTTTTACACCGTCTTGAAGAAAACGAGGACGAAAAAACACTTGTATTTGAAAAAGGCGACTATTATATTGACAGCAACAAATGCGATGAGGAAATGCTGTATATAACGAACACGACCGGGGACGAGGAATACGGGGATGATGAGACGCCCCATCTTGCCAGGACGGCGTTTAATTTTAAAAATATTAAAAATCTTACGCTGGAGGGAAACGGCGCAAGATTTATAATCAGCGGCAAGGCGACAAACGCCGCTTTTCGCCGCTGTGAAAATATTGTTATAAAAGATATAGAAATTACAGCTGATAATCCCGATATGCACGAGCTTGAAGTAATCGGCAAGGGGATTTTTTACGTAGATTATAAAATCAATGCGCAGACACGTTATGCGTTTGAAGACAAGAAACTGTATTTTATCGGCAGCAATTATAAATACGAGCCGATAAAGCAGTACAGACGCGCGTGGCATATCGCACGCATTAAAAAGGATACGCCTGATTCCGTATGCCGTGTTCACCACGTTTTTTCGGGTTCTCTCGGAGTCAGGGATTTAAAAAACGGAAAAATAAGAATTTATTATCTCTCAACTGCAAACTTCGACATCGGGGACAAATATTATCTTTTCCCATGCAGACGGCAGTATGTCGGCATATTTGTTGATTCCTGCAAAAACATGACGTTCAAGAGGGTTAAGCAGCGTTTCAATTATTCGCTTGCATTTGTTGCGCAGAATACGGAAAACATTACGATAGACGGCGCTGAATTTGCGCCTGACATTAATTCCTCAAGAAAAATGACGTCGCTTGCCGATTTTATTCAGATTTGTATGTGCAAGGGACTTGTAACAGTCGAAAACTGTGTTTTTGAAGGAGCAGGCGATGACTGTGCAAATGTTCACGGCATTCATTTTAAAATAAAAAGTATCGACGGCAAAAAAATCATTGCTGCATTTATGCACCCTCAGTCCCACGGCTTTAATCCGATTCATTCGGGTGACGAAATTGCGTTTATAAATCCGTCTTCCATGCTGGAAACAGGCAAAACAAAGGTGCTTTCATCAAAGCCGGTAAATGAAAATGAGCTTGAAATAGAACTTGAAAGTTCACGGTGCGCAAAAACAGGAGACGTTATAGAAGATATAACCATGTGTCCCGATTTTATTTTCAGAAACAATACCGTAAACCGTATCATTACAAGAGGTCTTTTAATTACAACGAGAGGGAAAGTGCTGATAGAGGGCAATCGTTTCGGAAGCTGCTCAATGAGCGGCATACTTATTTCGGACGACGCCAATAACTGGTATGAAAGCGGAATGTGCAAAGATGTCACAATACGCAATAACCTCTTTGATTTCTGCGGAGAAGCAGGCGTGCTGATAAAACCTGAAAACAAGATCCACCGCGGAGCGGTTCATAAAAATATAAAAATTATTGCAAACACGTTTAAAAAGTACAACGGCGCCTGCATAGACGCAAAATCAGCCTCTGATATAGAAATTTATGAAAATATTTTCGCGGATTCAAACAGACTGAAAACACAAAACTGCAAAAACGTTAAAACTGACTTTTAATCATTCGGGCTGTCTCGGAAAAAACGAGACAGCCTTTTCATTATTACGGCATCAGGTCACCGCCGAGGGACTTGTTGAAAATTTTGCAAAAATCAAGCCCCTTTTCCTGTGCAAGCCATAGCTTTATATACTGTGAAATAAAGGAAGAACGCGGAATGATTTTGAAACCGTATCTGCCGTAGCACTCCTCGCTTTCGTATATTTCCGAAGTTTCCGCTCCGCAGATAAAACAGGGGATTTTGCAATCCCTGAGCCTGTCTGCAAAAGCCGCGAAGCTTTCATCTTCCGTGCAGAGCGTTCCGGAATGATATGTTTTGATCAGAACCGCCCTTTCCTGATTCAGCCCGTGAAAATCAATTCCCACATACGGCTGTATCACGGCGATGCCGCTGCTGTGCTTTTGAAGCGTGATTTTTCCGAAAGGCTCAATCTCATCCTGCCTCTCTGAATAATCGGGATTTTTTATAAAGGAATCAGAACTGAAACTGCCGTAATAAAGATTTTTTACACTGAAAATATCATCTGAATATTCGTGATGTGCCATAATGCGGCTTGCACGGTGTATATATGATTTTCCATCGCTGTTTTTGTACGAAACAAAAACGCCCGTTCCATGATTCCCTCTGATGAAATCAACAGCTCTGCTGAAATTCTCAAGACCGTTTGCGCGCCTGTCGGTTAGCACATAGTTGCTTGAAACGAGAACGACAGGCTTGCAGTTCAGACCGAGTGTGTACGAAAGCGCGGCGGCTGAGTACTGAAGCGTGTCCGTTCCGCAGGTAACTATTATTCCATCAAAATTTTTGTTTATTTCTCCGCAAATAAAAGCTATAAGATTGGAGAGCGTTTCACCGGTACTGTTTTCGCTGAGCGTATAATACGGCTCAGCCGATATAAACTCCGCATCGCTGTCATTTTGAGAATTATACATCTCAAGCAGCAAGCGTTCCTTTCTGTTGTCCGGATAAATTATTCCGCTGTCAAATGTTGAGCCGATTGTTCCTCCCGTAAATACAACAAGGATTTTCATTTTAGTCTGAACTGCCTTTCTGTGAATATAGATTTTGCGATTCATTTTTATACCTATAAAAATTATATACATATATCATTGAAAAAACAATCATTTAATGATAAAATGAAATTATGGAAAATGCAGAAAAAAGATTTGCCGAGCTTTCGGAAAGAGCAAGAGACCGTTGCTATACAACATTTTCCGAATTTCTGAATATGGACGAGATAAGCACGCTGGCGTCTCTCAGACTTAATATCGGTTATTCGCTATGGGGAGGATATGACGGTGCAGAAAGATGCGTTGCCGCATTCGGTCAGGACTGCGATCATGCCACCTTCCCCGTATGTATAATCACGGTCAAACCAAAGTCCAAAAAATTTTCCGAAAAACTCACGCACAGAGATTTTTTAGGCTCGTTAATGGGGCTTGGAATAAAGCGGGAAATGATTGGTGATATTGTTGTGTCCGACAATACGGGCTACGTAATGTGTCTTGACAAAATTTCGAAATATATTATACAAAATCTCGTCAGCGTCAGACGTACTACCGTCTGCTGCGAGCTTGCAGACGCACTGCCGGAAAACACACTGCGCGTGCCTGAGGAAAGCAGGATTGCTGTTGCATCCGAACGACTGGATGTGCTTGTTTCGGCAATATACCGACTTTCAAGAAATGAAGCAAAGGAATATTTTTTGTCGCACTGTGTTTTCGTAAACAGCAGAATCTGCGAAAATCTTTCCTATATTCCGAAAACGGGGGACGTTATTTCCGTGAGAGGTTCGGGCAGATTTATTTACAACGGCGTTACAGGAAAAACAAGAAAAAACCGCCTGATGATTTCGGCAATTATATATAAATAATTTTAAAAGGCGAAAAAATGAAAAGCGCTATACAAAAAGTTCCTCCGATTGCATGGCGTTTTTTTATTTTACTCCGATTAGATTTTTAGCGTCCAAAGGACGTGCAGTCGTCGCCAAACGGCAATCTCATGCGTTGTAAAATCAGAAAACCTCACCGTATTTGATAAAGGTCTCAATATAATCTTTAAGCTTTAGGGATTTCCAATTAAGAGAACGCATAGGAAAAGTATTGTGCTTTCTGTGAAAACGGCAAATTGCTGTTTGAAGTCATCAAATGAATAAAATTTATGTGCTGCATAAAAATATTCGTTGCCTTTTCTGTGAGAGTGTTCCGTCATATTTTTAAGTCAACGATAAACGCGTACTGACGATTTGTTTTATACCTTATTGCTGCTTTTGTTGCTCCGTATTTTGAAAATATTTTATTATTGCTTGATGATACAGCATTGTTTGCGCTACAGTTTTTATGACGAATGGTTTTCCTTCTTTCCGTTGCTTTGAGCAACTTTACTGTATCACAAGGTTTTTCGTTTCGTCACTTCTTTTTTCTTTTTGTATCACATCTATTGTAAACCTACAATAAATTTTACAATATATTAAATTTTCCCTTGACAAATGTGTTTTATAAGTTATAATAGAAAACACAAAAATGATATAGAGGTATAGTGTAACGGTAACACTCCGGACTCTGACTCCGTCATTTAAGGTTCGAATCCTTATACCTCTGCCAATGAGTAGAAATCCGAACTTTATCATCGTAGGTGATACATTCGGATTTCTTTTTTATATCTAAATCAATACAAAAGTTAAGGCAGGTAGTTTTGTGCTACCTGCCTGTTGTCATATGTTAATCCTTCTTTTCAAAATACTTCTGAATACTTGGAAAGATTAGTTTTGCCATTGATATTGTTATGTCCTTTGGAACATCTCTGATAAATATATCCATATTATCAATCGGTATATTTTCAAATTCAAGTTTCTTTTCTGCTGCCATAGGGCAACACAGATTTTAAATGTTTTTCAGTTCGCCTCCAATCAAATTAAGTTTTTCAATTTATTGAATTCTGTCATTTGTTATCCTTTCTGCCAGGTGATTGCTCACCGGGACTTTTACTTTTATTACATAGATTGTCCATAGTATAGTTCATTGTTGTTCTGATAATCTCCGCTATAATCATCATCTCGTTGTCCAAGACCTTTCTTTTTGTTTCGTGTTTGTCTTGGGGTTTTTGTTGTTGGTTTTCGTATTATTTCTGCAGCACTTGCCAGAGTATACAAACTGTCAAGGATAAGATTTGTATTGCTGTCGGCACTCCAATCAGTATCGCTAGCCATTCCTTTTTCAGTTTTTCCGACAAATTGTCGGTCTTCTTCAGTTGATTTTCCATTGAAGAAATATTCTCGTTCAGATTCCCAACCCGTTTCTCTAAATCTGTCAATTTCATTTTCAGTGAATCCATTTGATCTCTCAGTTCCGCTATTACTGCTTTCGTTGAATTTTCCGTACAGGTTTTCACTGTCTGTATATCCGCCGTATCTTCCAGCAGACTCGTTTGATCTTTGTTCAAATCTATCAGTGCTTGCCATAGTTCCTGATCTATTATCGTTATACTCGGTGCTTGCTGTAGTTTGTTGATATTCGTATAGTTTTTCTGTTTGAGTTTCTCGTAATCCAAACTCAAGCTCCATGTTCTCCTTTCGATATTTTTCTTGGTGTAATCTAATGTCACGGCATTTCATATTGCTAGGACAAGTATAGGTAATGTACTTGTAGTTATTCTGCCATTTGACATCATATTCGTATCGTTTCATATATTTTCTGAATTCATCTTTCGTTCTGCAGTGTTTCATTGCCCTGTCTATCATAGCCATTAGTGCAAATTTCCAGCTTTCGCCTTTCATTGCTGCTCTATATTCCCGTTGACTTGGTGATTTTTGTTTAGGCTTGGTATATGGCTTTAATACTTCAATTCCAAATTGCTGACATATTTTATCGGAATAGTTTCTCAATTCTTCCAAACCTTTTTCATTGATTTGGATTTTCAATCCTGTTTCGCAGTTCACACTGTTTACCACAAAGTGATTATGTCAGTGATCTCTGTCAATGTGAGTTGCAACTACAACTTCAAATCCGTCAAAGTATTTTGCTGTTTCAATTCCTATCTGATGAATTATTTCAGGTGTTGCAGTATTTGGTTTAAAGGATTGAACATACTGTTTGAAAAACACTCCACTTGCTTTTCCATATTGATTCTTTGTTGTCATAAATTCAGAGTAAGCACTATTTGGAATACAGTTCTGTCCGCTAACTAATTTAACTCCGTTATACACAGTTTTGTAATCCTGCATTACATAGTCCAGAACTTTCTTCATGGCTGTCCTGTTTTGCGTTTTATTCGATATTGCGGTAAAGGTTGCCATTTAGTTGCACCCCCTCTGTAATATCGTTCAAACGGTCATACACGGCTGAATACTGATTAATCATTTCAGTTAAATCAGGACAATCAATCTTTCCCATATTGCAAAGTGTTGTAAGCTGATTTAGATTTCTTCCGATTGCCTTTTGTTCTTTCAGAACATCACATAAGCCATTAATGATAGTTATCGGTTTATCCAATGCAGACCTTGTAACGAATTCAGTAAAGTTTAGATTTGCTTTATCTGCTTTTCTTTTGATTGAATCGTAATCGCTTTCACGAAAACGGATTGCAACCATTTTAGTTTTGTTATTTGTTTTAGTTTATACCTCTCTTTCTGTGGAACACACCACGGTCAATTTAAGGGGGTTCGGGTTCTCCCGATTTTCTGTTTGTATATACAAACAATATGCTTGCCTATCCCTTAGGGGATAGTTATATCGCAATCATAGATTCACTCCTTTATAAAAAATATAGTCCTGACAGTTACCGCTTGGCAGTATACTCTCAGGACTTGTTTCATTTAAATTACTATTTACTTATCAAAGAGCATATCACCTAATTGGTGTACTCTTATATTAGTGCGCATTTCATTTTGCGTCAATATTTTTCTGTTAAAATGAAAAATTATTCCTGTTCCGAAAAAGAAATAGGAATTTTTAATTTAGTTATTAGAGATATAAAATACTTTCGGGAAATAACTCCTGTAAGGAGGAAAAATGATAGATAACATAATTAATAGATTATTTATAGAAGCACAAAATGAAATCAGTAAACAGTGCTTAGCAGACGAAGATTATTTATCAAATAAAAAGAAAACATATGATATAGAAAAGGAATGGATGACGGATTTATCAGACAAACAAAAAGTAAAGATAACGGATTTTATTAATTCGTTAATAACGATTGATTTTATTGAATGTAAGCAGAATTTTTATTACGGATTTAAGATTGGCGCGTCACTGATCATTGAAATATTATCAAAATAATCACTTAATTTCCTGATCAATATTTCTGAATTTTTGCGTGTCAAAAAAGTCAATTATTGAAATATCAAGACCGTCACAAATTTTTTTAAGAGTGACAATGCCGGGATTTTTACTTTCTCCGTTTAAAATACTTTTTATTGTTGATTGTGAGATTCCGGCTAAATAACTTAAAGCATTAGGGGTTATTTCCCTTTCTTTGCAAAGTTCATATATTCTTTCAACTACCAATTCATAGATACCCATAGTTCACCTCAAAGTATTATTTATACTTTGATGATATATCACTATATATGCAGTTGTTAGTGACAAATCACTAAAGATTTGTGGAAATCTATTTACAAATAAATTATTATCAGTTATAATTAGTGATATATAACTAACATTGAGAGTAAATGTGCAATTCGTGTCAGAAAGGGGCGGCAAATTGAGAAAAAGAAAAGTCTTATCAGTTCTGCTATGCGCAGGATTGATAATTTCATCAGTGTTAAATGTAAACTTTTTTGCAAACGCTCAGGTAAACCCGACTGTTTATTCCGATATGAGCGGCAGCGGTGTCAATGCCGGAGAAACAATCAGAGTGCCTGTAAGTATAAGGGATAACAGCGGTCTTATGGGTTGGATGCTCACATTTAATTATGATGCCGTTGTGTTTACTCCCGTATCCGTTGATACAGGCGATGTAATCAACGGAGGTATTCAGGACAGTATCGGGGGTAATGCCGTTGAGGGCAGTTTCAACGTGTATTGGGCAGGCTCTGAAAATGAATATTACAACGGCGTTATGATTTATCTTAACCTCAGCGTTAATTCAAAGGCTGTGGGTAATTCTTCAATAGGCATAGCTTTTTCGCAGCAGGATACATTCGACGCAGATTTTGAAGATGTATACCTTAATTGTGAAAATATAGAGCTTAATGTTAAAAACAGCGGTTATACACAGTATGCAAAAGTAAATGCTTTCGCCGATGATGTAACGGCAGGTGAAGAAACAGATATTAAGCTCAATATTTCAGAAATTAATAATGTTTCTGCTGTTTCAATTTCAATTAACTACGATTCACAGAACTTTACCTTTGTTTCAGCATCATCAAACGGTGCGGAATTAAAAAGCGCCGACTCTGACGGAACAGTGAAATTAACAGTTTCAAATATAACGGAATCTCTTAACAATACAAATTTTGCGTTTGTCAAGTTTAAGTGTAAAGACAAGACAAAGTCGGGTGAATATGATTTTTCAATTTTGTCAACCGATGAGGGTATTATTTGTAAGGGATGCAATATTACAGTTAAACCATCCGCAACAAGTGAAACAGCGGAAATATATGCTGACGAAATAAAAGCAAACTATGGGGAAACTATTACAATTCCCGTTCAGATTGAAAATAACCACGGGATAATGGGCTACCGTCTTGATTTTAAATATGATGCCGATATGTTAGAACCGATTTCCGCAAGCTGCGGTGAAGACTTTTTGCAAAACGGACAGTTTAACGATTCAATCGGCGTCAAAGACGGTGAGTTTAAAGTTCTTTGGAATAATGTTGATGAAATATGCAGTAATGGTACTTTGCTGACCTTGAAATTTAAAGTGCTTGCTGAGGAAAAGACAGATACAGTCATTTCAATAACTTACAGCCAGCCTGATACATTCAATGAAAAATATCAGAATGTTGTATTTGATTGCAAAAATATCAATGTAAATCTGAATCAGATCGCTGAGCCGGATTTGACAAATTTCATTATTAAAACGGTATCGCTTTCACTTGAAAGCAGCATAACAATGAATTTCAA
>CANPXD010000038.1 GCA_947585615.1 uncultured Clostridia bacterium | reverse complement strand
TTCCATAACAACACCCCCGTTCCCTTTTATTATACAGGAAACTAGGGCGTTTGTATAGCTTTTTTGACAGGCTGCAATCCCCGCCGCTTTCGCGGCGGGGACTGATTTCCTTGAGGTATCAAAAATATTCGCCGCAAATTACATACACTTTTTTTGACAATCGTGTAGGCGCATAACCGACACACGGGGCAATGCGTCGATGTACCTATGGTTATTTTCTCTGCTTATAATATCTTATTTGCTTATAAAAGGACAGCAGCCTAAGTCTATACTTCGACTTAAGCTGCTACCTTTTTTGTTTATTTACCGCAATGCAGATTTTGAATGTTTGCAAGTGCGTCGAAACTTAATCCAATCGTGTCAATCGGAAAGATGTTGTTTTTTTCGTCTTGCAGGCAGTGCCAGCATACCGCCGAAAAGCAACAATGGGAGCAGCCAGATGTATCGGCGATTATCATCTCCCGTCAGAGGACTCTTTCTGCCTGCGTCACCCTGATTGCCGCCGGGAACGACCGTTGCCTGAGAAGAATTGATAACTGTCACAGTAAAGCCGGTTGCAACACCGCCGTAACTTATTTTTACCTCATGCTGACCGGGAACGCTGAAATCATACTCAGCCGTCCAGCCTTCGGTAATTGTCTCTGTCGTGCCGTTGTCGTAATAGAGCGTGACTTCCATCCCGGTGCTGTCAAACTCGGCGTTTTCCATGTACTCCGTGTTGTTCGGCATCTTCGTGATTTCAATTCGGTTCAGGGACTTGGCGATGACATTCACCGTCAGCACCGCATCGTGACCTTGATAGGAGACTTTCACATCGCTCGTCCCGACTTTATCAAAGGTATATGAAATTTCCCATCCGTCGGTTACGACTTCCGTCTGCCCGTTATTGTAGGAAACGGTGATTTCCATTCCCTGCGAGTCGAACCTCGTTTTCTCAACATAGTCCATCTTGTCGGGGAGGCGGGTGATTTTAATACAGTCAATATCCTTAGCTTGAACCGTCACCTTAAACGTCGCGGTAAATCCGCCGTAGGTAACAGTCACCGTCTGCTTACCCGGTTTTGTGTTGTCAAAACCGTCCATAATCATTTCATCTGAAAGTTCAATTTCCTCAGTTGTGTTGTTGTTGTAATGGAGCGTGAGCTTTCCGCCGCGAACATCCAAATTATCCGAAGCCTCCAGATAAATCTGTTTATCCGGTGGCGTTGTGACCTCAATTCCGGTAAGCGATTTTTGGGTCACAGTCACGGTCAAAGTCAAGGTTTCTCCGCCGTAGGTTACCGTGACTTCCTTCTGACCGGGGGTACTGAAATCATACTCACCGATTTTCCAGCCTGACGTGACTTTTTCGGTCGTATCATTGTCGTACAACAGCGTTAGCTCCATTCCAGAATCGTCAAACGCCGTGCCTTCAACGTATTTCATTTTGCTCGGATTTTTGCTGACCGAGACAGAAACCAACGACTTGGAGACGACATCCACCGTCAAGATCGTTTTGCACCCTTGATAGGAAATGATGACGTCACACTGCCCCACCTTGCTGAAATCATAGTCAAGTTCCCAGTCCTCGGAAATGATAGCTTCGTCGCCGTTGTTGTAGTGCAGCTTAAGCTCCATGCCGGTATCGTCAAACTCTGTTTTTTCGATATATTCCATTTTTTCGGGGTTCTTGTTTACCGAAATATCAACAAGAGATTTTGGTTTGACCGTGACATCAAATTCGGCGGTCAAACCGTTATACGTAACCGTTATTGTATGCGTACCAGGCTCAGGAACATAACCCATGACCGTATAGTCACCATCAGCGAGTGTTTCCCGGCTGCCGTCGCTGTATACGGCGGTCACCTCAAGTCCTGCGGTTTCAAGGGGCTGCCCCTCGATATATTCCGTTTTTGCAGGTTTCTTGCTTATTTCAATGGATTGCAACGTCCGTTCCACAAGCTTTGCGGGCAAGGTGACGGTTTCCGTCCACTCGTTCGGTGTAGGATAAGCCGACGGAGCGCCTTTTTCTTTTTGAGTGACGGTTATCTCGGTTGCTTGCTCTGTCTCGTTTGGTTCATATGTAAATTCAATTCGCACAGTCGGACTTTCAATCGCAGCCATGTCTGCAAAGGCAATCTTTACTGTTCCTGCTGCACTATCATTGTGGAAAGAATAATACGGCATTGAGGCGGTAAGCTTTTTAAAGGTCAGCACATTCGGGTCATAGGCAAAACTTGTAAGCCCGTTTGTCGTATCGTCCGCCGTCAGCTCAAACGTGACGGTTTTTTCTTCCTCGTTCACCTCAACTATGCCGTCCTTGACTTCCTCTGCAGTATGGGCTTGAACGGTGTCAAAGTTATTCGTCGAAACTGAAGTGAGGTTGGGATACTCCGAGTAATCATACTGATATAGAATCCCCACCTGCCGCACATCGTCGTCAAATGTGCGGGTCATCACAAGAGAATGTGTTTTGGGATCGATAACCTGTACCTTGGCGGTTTCGTTGCCGATTTTGCTGACAAGCACAAGCTTGTCGGACTCGCTGTCGTAAATCATGGAGGAAGTGGCGTAATTCTGCATTTTGCTCACGCCGGGGAGACTTACGCCTTCGACGTGGCCGATGTGAACCGAATATGTCAGTTCCATGTCGGTATATTTCTGGATGCTGGGAGTATTGTACCAGCGCGGAGCCATATAACAGTAATACTCGTATAGATCTCCGCTTTCATTCATAACGTAATAAACATCCGCCTCGTATTTTTGACCCTCACAATTCGGATCTTTTTTGCCATAGCTGCTCAGATCGTCAGCATCCCGGACAAGACCCTTGTAGGCGATAGCGCCCATCGTGCCGACGTCCGCATTACCCGTGCTCAAACTTACCGACACCGTTTCAAAGCCTTTTTGCGGTCCGCCAAGCCTTGAGCCAAGCAGGAGGTTTTTGCCTTGCGAAATTGTCATATAACCGAATTGTGTATAATCTCCGAACGATCTGCCGGGTGCGCCGTCGGCATGCACGTGTTCGGCATCGATGGACGCCTCCAGAGAGACCTCGGTAAAGTCGACCGGATTCACCCTGTAAGCCCAAGTTCCGCTGAACAGATACAAGGAATCCTTTTCGCGATTCAGCGTGCCGACGGTGTAAGCGCTCCGTGAAAAAGAGAGACGTTTGCGCGCATTGGGCGAGGCGGTGTTAAAGCTTTCCCAGTAGTACGAACCGTTGCCCTCGCAGAATAAGGCGGCAACGTCTATGCTCGGCGCGGCCTTCACGATTATCTCACACTGGGCGGTGAGGGAAGCCCCTCCCTCTATTTCGCAGCTCGCGGTAATTGTCGCGCTTCCCGCTCTGACTGCCGTGACAAGTCCATCTTTGCTGACTGTGAGTGTGTCCGTATTGTCCGACGCCCACTTTACCTCTGACGCAGCGAATTCCGTGTTCCACGGAACAACCACAGCGGTAAGTTCAGTCGTGTCTCCCGCCAGCATTTCTTCTTTCGCGCCGAGGATACTCAGCCCTACGGGCGCGGGAACATCGCTCTCGGTGATAAGACCGAGCTTCGGCATCGAGGGTAAATTTACAAGTCCGCGTACCGCATCGTAAAGGCACGAACAGTTGCTGTAAATTCCGGAATTTGTTTTATAGACCGTGCTCGTATTTTTTTCAAAATTGAAGTTGTAAATCTGATACATATAGTTGCCGTTGCTCGGTGTATCAAGATTATCGGCGCAGGCGGCGTAAAGACTATCACGGGACTGATTCTTCCAGCTCAGGCTGATAAAGCGTGCGGAGATGTTATCTCTATTGTAAGAACCGGCATCCTTCAATTCGCAAAACTGCGCCGCCGCGTCTTCGCCGTCAGTGATTTGCCAAGAGAGCAGCACGCTCCTATTTTCTGTGCTGTCATAGTGCGTGGCGAAGGCTTTTCCCTCCTTGTTGAAGGCAAGACCGTAAAGCTCGGCAGGCAGCCCACCCACCGTCACACGCTGCACGGACTTCACGTCACCGAGCATCGGGTCGATTTTCCAAAGCATATCGGAGCCGTCCGTGGCGTACAGCATTTTGTCGTTCGGATTGAACGCGAGATCGCGCACAGTCCGCATCCCGCTTGCGGAGAGATTACAGATAAACTTCTTCGCGTTTACGTCGCTGATTGGCGCGACGCAGAGGCTTCCGTCCTCAAATGCCTGCCAGATATAATCGTCTGCAGCGTCCGCGCCGGCAAGAATATCCGATGAATCGGCGCAGGTAAAGGTAAACATATTGGTATATTCATATCCGTTTGCGCTGAATCGATTCGGAGTAACGGCAACCCAGTCGCCGCGGTTGATTTTCGATCCGCCATTTTTAAATGAGCGGACATAAGCGATGGCTTTTTCGGAAATATCTTGCTTATTTCCGAATGTAAAGCGGTACATACTTCTGTTGCCGGCATAGTCACCGACAACAATATTATACGTTGCGCCCTCCTGAAGTGCGCCGGAATCAAATTCAACGACGGCAGTTGGACCCGCATCATTTCCGTCCGGAATATAATTGGCATAAGAATAGGTACCGTTGCCGCTGAAAAGACCGATATACGCGACGCTTTGCGCATCCTTGACGGTAATTTGAAGATTTGAACCGATCTTTTTCGTTTCCGTTACCTCCGGCGCCTTACTGTCGAGCGTTACCGTGTTGGTAAGATACGCACCATCGCCGAGTTCGCCGTTTTCAATCAGCGCTTTAATCCGATCTCCGGTGATAACATGACCCGGCGTTTCTTCGTAATATTCCGGCAGTGCTACCGCTCCAAGTTCGATTTTGTCGCCATCCTTGAGCTTTGAGCTTTTAAGCATTTTTTTAAGGGTGTTACGGACAGGCAGATTGACTGATCCATAGCTCCAGCCGCTTATGCTGTTGGGACTCGGATAGGCGCACGTCTGGTGGACGTAAACGGCGTCGATATACTCTACATGGCGTTTGCCGTCTTTGTCCCTTGTCATAATGGCAAAGCAGAGAGCGCCCGCCGGGCGAATCAGGGTGAGCTGAACGCTGCGGATCGTATCGCTGAGACTCATGGCAAGCTTTTCAAGCGGAACGCGTCCATTGCTGTTATACGGGTTGACGGTCTGCTTTAACACATTGCCGCTTTCATCCTGATACGTCATATAACTAATATTATAGACTTCCGCGGGATTTTGCGTGTAGGGTACTTGGTTATTCAGGCCGTTGGAGCTTTCGATAAAGCTGTTACGGTCAAACATTGAGGGGTCGGACCAGTTACCGCAGAAGCCGAGGATCGGGATAGTGTGCGTAACATCCGCCTCCGCTTCGCCCAAAGCGACGGGAATAACCGAGGTGAAACCCTCTAAATAGGCACCCTTGGGATAATCTTTCGTCAGATCTTCCGTAACGCAGATTTCCACGTCAACGGTAACGCTGCTGTTTGCCGCCACGGAAACAGCGGAGGTTTTAATCCCCTTCAAAATCAAATGCGCGTCATAGGTTGTTTTCTCGCCGTCCTTGTCTATATCGGCGGCATCCAAATTAAGACCTTTTTCATCTCTCTTGCCGGAAAGGTAATCGAGCAGAGCCTGCGCATCCTCGGCGTCGGTTCTTTCGTCCCGGTTTATGTCGGCATTGCACTCCGTGCTGAAATCAAGTTCCTCGCCGTTGATCTTATAAGTCGCCGTTCCCACAAGGGTACGAGTTTTGTCGGCGAGGTAGTCAACGCCGCCATCGTTCACAACATCCTCGGTAAACAGATTCGTTTTGAAAGTATAGCTTCTGTCCGTATCGCTCACATTGTGCAGTGTAAATTGATAGTGAAATGTATTGCTGCCATCGGAGCAGTCTCCGACCTCCGCCTTGACGCGCCCACGGCTTTGCCCCGTGATTTCGAGAAAAGACTTGGCCTCGGTGGCGCGCTTTGTGTTGAGAAGCCCGGCGCCTTGGCGCAGCAACGAATAATAGTTGCCCTCCGGATCAAGCATCGGATCTGCGGTGGACATCAAAAGTCCGCCGGTAATCATGCCTTTGTTGAGTTCACTGTTCTGCTTCTGCGCACGGCTCAAAAACGAATCGCCGCCGAACTGTTTTACGCACAGATATTGCGAAACAACCGCCGCCGCGCCTGCCACATCCGGCGATGCCATGGATGTTCCGGAAAGCTCTTTATAGCCGTTATTTGAGTATCCGTCAACTGAGTTTACCAACGTTCCGTAAGCCGTGATTTCCGGCTGGAGCATCAGACTGCTCGGAATTCCGTAAGCACTCGACTTGTTAATGGTCGGGTGAGAGCCGTCTTTTCCGTCACCGTCCGCCCAAGCGACGCCCATAAAGTCGGCATAGGATGAAGGCGGCGTACAAAGCGACATATTCACATCGTCCGCGTAAAGCTTGTTCGGTCTTCCATTTTTGTTTTCGCTCATCCATGAACCGTCGTTTCCGACCGCACCCATAATAAGAACGCCCTGCGAGGTAAGTTTATCAAAAACATCGCCGAAAATGCTTTCTGAGCAGGAAAATCCGACTTCTGACGTGCCGAGAGAAAGGTTCAGCACATCCGCGCCGAGAATGAGCGCGTCCTCAATCGCCATGGCTATCACGGAATCAGTGCACATAACGTTGCCGAAAACCTTCAGGTTCAAAATCTGAGCATCGGGAGCTGTGCCAACCATGGCATTTGCATCCTCCGCCTTGACAAAGCTTTTCTCCGCATTCTCGCTTTGAACGGGAATATAGGCATTTGCTGCGGCAATCCCCGAAACATGGGATCCGTGAATGCCCGCGCCGCCGTTTTGCGTGAAGTGGCTGAAATCGGAGTAATTATATGCAAACGGTATCTTGTCGTTAAGATAAAGCTTGTCGGCGTTTTGGTGATCCGGCAAAACATGAAGATGCTCTGTGTTCACAGCGGCAAGAACATCGTCTTTTGTCATAAATTTCAGAGATTGTTTATACGCAGCAAGCTCGTTTTCGTCAATCTCACCATTGCTGTCAGTATCAGGCGCCGACTGTTTTAACGAGTAGTTAAGAGCGTTCGGGTCAAAGGACTGGTGCGTATCGTTCACGCCGGAGTCGATAATCGCGATTCGAGATCCGGCGCCCGTGTATTCGGCAGCCACCTTTTGAATGGCGTCGGCTTTTTCATCCACAGTCTGTTCATCCTCCAGAGGCTCGTACACATTTTCGAGCACGACCTCTTTCACGCCATTGATCTTTTCAATATCTTCGATTTGCGAATATTCAACGTTGGCGGAGACAAGATTGGCAACGAGCGTCAGATTCGTGACAACGTCCAACTCCTCGCCGTCCAAAACCTTTTCCTCAATTTTGTCCACAACCTTTTCCTGCTCACGGCACAACTTGTTCTGATAGTCCGCTGCAGCCTTATCGCTCCCGATTGTTGCAACGGGATAACCCTCATCAATAGCAGAGTCGTCCTCTAAAACGATCGCCACGCGTACAACGTCGTCCGGCTCGTGTTCCGACTCACTCGTTCCGTCCTCCCATTCAAACAATTCCGGCAAACGCGGATCAATGGTAGGTTCGACCTCGGTAAGTGCAAGACCGTCGTTTTCAAATGAAGCGAAAACGACCGTCGGAACGCTTCCAAACAGCAGCACGACCGCTAAGAGAATGGACAAAATCGACTTTATATGTTTCATAAAAATCCTCCGATTATGCGTGATTCACAGACCCATTTTTTCGGCAAATCACTTTTCCCTGTCTTTGCCGATTCATAATTTCAACAACTTTTTTGCAACTGACCGTCTGGCTGTTCATCTTGCTTTATTCAACGATTTTATTATATTGTTATTGTTATAAAAAGTCAATGAGACAGCAAGAATTACGTCGGACTTTGTTATGTCTCTTTTTTCCTTTTTCATAAAAAAATGTTGAGGCTCTTCCGTACCTCAACATTTATTTTAGATATGACAAAAATCTTCCACACAAGCTTTCAGAATTATAGATAATTTACTTTTTCTGTTTCTATGCCGTTTTTGGTGTAAACTCTCGTAACTCTGCGAGACATTCTGCAGGCTTGCTCGTAATTAAATGTGTTTGCATTTTTACAAAAGTCTTCCATTGTAATTTCAGCGTCACCGTTTTTCCCTATCAAAGTCACAGGGGTTTCTATTTGCGCACCGTCTATATTGGTAATATCCACCATAAACTGATCCATACAAATTCTTCCAACAACGGGTGCATATTGACCGTTTATTATCACTTTACTGTTATTTGACAGGCAGCGTGGGTAGCCGTCAGCATAGCCGACGGGAACCGTCGCGATAACGCTTTCGGAATCGGTTATGTATGTTCCGCCGTAGCTGATTTCTCTTCCTGCATCAAGTATTTTGATATGAGAGATAATGGATTGCCAGCTCATTACCGGTTTGAGCTTAATTGATGATTTATCCACTTCATCGCTCGGATACATTCCATAAGTTATAATTCCGCAGCGAACCATATCAAGCATATCGTCAAAATTTATAATTCCCGCTGAATTGTTTATATGCTTAATCGGTATATTGATATTTCTTTTTTTCAGCATTTCCAAAAATGAATCAAAAAGCCTTTTCTGGGTCAAAGTTTTTGATAAATCCGCTTCATCGGCAGTGGCAAAATGGGAGAATATCCCCTCCGCTTCAATATTCGGCAAGGCACATATTTCTCTGCATATATCCGCACTTTCTTCAGTCACTTGAAAACCTATTCTGCTCATTCCCGTATCGACTGCAAAATGAAAGAGCGCGGTTTTATTCTGCCTTACGGCTTCCGCAGACAAAGCCTTTGCGACTTCAAGAGAAAAGACAGGTATTCGTATATTGCTTTCAACAACTGTTTTGTAAACCTGAGGAGAGACATAGCCCAAAATCAGAATGGGAACGGTAATATCTGCATGAAGAAGTTCCATTGCTTCCTCAATACAGGCAACGCCGAAAAAATCGCACTTATCCTCAAGCTCGCGTGCAATCTGAACTGCGCCATGACCGTAGGCGTCAGCCTTCACAACAGTCAGAAGCTTCGCTTTTCCGTTAATTTTATTCAAAACGGCGTCTATGTTATCATTCAATGCGTCAAGATCTATTTTTATAAATGTTCTTTCCATAATTACCTCTTATAAGGAATTTGTTTCTACCATTATAATATTAAAAATCCGCAAAGTAAATATCCATCAGATTAAAAAAATAAATATTACAGGAAGAAAGGCAGTGCATAACGCACTGCCTTTCCCCTCTCTGTCTTATAACAAATCATTAGGAGGACAAGATGCTTAGGGGAGGTTGCGGCTCCGCCCCCAAGGTATGTTTAATTATACATTATGTTGCACAATTTGTCAAGAAGTTTGCGGAGTTTTTTTAGTCAGTATAACAATTATTGTACTCCTGTTACGATTTTTTTTGCTATTTCGACATAAAATTAGTGTAAATCTGAAATTTCCTTGATAATGAGAGACGGTTTTATTAATATAAAATTATTGGTTCAAAACCGCCCTGTTGAACCGTATGCTCCTCATTTGGCAGGGCGCCGCAATTAAAAATTCAAATTGCCCTCCCTGCTTTAATGGGCGCGCCTTATCAAATAAAAAGAGGTAATAAAATGAAAATTGAAGAATTGGCTGCCGAATACGAGAGACAGTATGAAATCCTCAACGCAAAGTTAGACGGTCTCAGTCCTCTTCTCAGTGTATATACGGGTCAGGATTTATATCTCCTGCGCAGAAAAATTCGCACATATTACGATATGGCTTGTGAGTGCAAACAAATTGCTGTTTTGCTGCAAAGCTACTATGAGGAGGATTGACGTTGACGGATATTATTGAGACCTTTTACGGCTGCGAGGATAACGCACTCAAGGGAATTGACGCAGACTCTCAGAAAATAAGCAGACGTGCAATTTCGAGTGTGCTCCCCTTGATTTTGAAAAACGATTTGACAGAGAAGCAAAGAATATGCCTGAAGCTGAAATATACGGACAATTTAAACCAGACGGAAATTGCCCGCAGGCTGAGAATATCCCAGCCGACTGTCTGCAGGCATCTCACGAGTGCAAAGGAAATTGTCAATAACAGGCTTTCCTATTGCCTTGTTGTTCTCAATCGTGCAAATAAAATGTGGATTGATTACGAAAATTCCGATGCAATGTAATTTTTCTGTCAAACCGCAGCAAAAATCTATATAAACAACTGATACAAAAACGGCTGTTCTGAGGGAGAATTCTCCACCGTTTTCAACAGTTGGAAAGCACACCTTTCTATTTTATGAAAAGTGTGCTTTTTTTGATTATTAAAATATCATCCGGAAAATACTTATAAGATACATTAATGCGTAAAGAACAGGCTGGTGTAAAAGATATATCCAGAGACTGCTTTTTCCTGCCTTTTGTAAAAGAACAGAACGACTTTTATATGCGCCGGCAGGGAAAGCTCCGTCCTTTGCATATTTTCCGAGAAACGCACCTAATAAGAACATAAACATCCATGGAATAAGCGCAAAATAATCAGCGGAGTGAAAGCTGCTGCTGTAAAATCCCAAAGGACACAGATAATTATTCCGATAGAGAAAATCCGGCATTTTTATCAGCCCGAAAAGAATATTACGGGAGCTGATGTTATATGTTGCAAAAAACAATACGGCACAGACAAGCATACCGAACTTTTCATTTGATTTTTCAATGATCGGCATTGCGCAGCCCGTAATAATCATACAGCAACCCAGACAGGAAAGAATACCGAAATAAATCTCTGCACCCGTAATACCGATAAGGGGCATAATTACCGAAGTAACAAGGGTAACGGCAAGCCCACCGCCGAGAACAATCGCTCCCCTTTTTACGGTATTTCTTGATAATCTTGAACATATACCGGACGTTATGATAAATACAGCCCAAAAAAATGGCTGGAAAACGCACAAAGCGTTAAATATATCAAACCCCCATTGGTATCCGAGCACAAATCCGAAATCATAAAACATATGGTGAATGATCATACATATTATTGCAAAACCGCGAAGCTCGTCAAGAAGAAAGATACGCCGTATTCCGTCTCTCATTCAAATCACCTTGCATTTTCATTAAAGCCTATTCATTTTATCATATAAAAATAAATATTTCCATAAATAATCTTATATTTGTAAAATTGCTCTTTAAAATAAATCTAAAATATGCTAAAATGCTTGTTGTATACGGCTAAACTTGTTTGCCGTAAAAAACATAAAAAAGAGGAATATTATGTTTATTTTAGTAGGAAGTATCGGCGCTTTGATTATAAGCGCCTTGCAGATTGCGTTTTTCTGCAGAAAAAGAAACGCAGGTATTTGTATACACTGCATTGTAAGAAACATATTTTTAATCAATCTCATTTCGGGTGTGCTGCTCACAAGTGTGTTCAAATACCGTCATTTTCTTGATACATCATCATACGGCGCAAAATCCTTTATTAAATACTTTATCCTTTCCCTCGTCGTGGGAACGGCACTTATCCTTATATTTGCTGTGCTTGAGGGGTATCTTTCATTTGAATATGAACCTCCCAAGAAAAAAGCAGGCGCGCAAATTATTAAAATACTTTCCGCCATTATCTTTATTCTCGGCACAGTCTGCTTTTTTGCTACCGACTACAGTCTTGACGCATTTGGAAATTTAACTGCCGATCAGCTCCTTATAAATCTTATATCTCCTACCGGCGGTGCGAATCAGGCGCCTACACAGATATATTCGAAGGTCCTGTTTTACAGGCGATGCTTGTCTCCGCTATTTTCTGCATTTTTATATCTTGTAATTTCAAAATTGTATACAAAAAGGAGTATAAAACAAAAACCGTTTTCAACGGTTTCTTCAAGCGTATTGTAAGTCTCCTCCTTTCAATTGCAATGCTTTCAGGCGGAATCGCGTATAGTATTGAAAAACTCCAGCTTGTTCAACTTTATAACGCCTATTTCGCACCAAAATCCGATATAATTGATGACAATTATGTCGATCCGAGAAATACAGAAATAACGTTTCCCGAACAGAAAAGAAACCTTATCCACATATACCTTGAATCGATGGAAAACAGCTATCTTTCCGAGGATTTGGGCGGATATATGAAAGAAAACCTTATGCCGGAGTTGACCGAGCTTTCCTATGAGGGAATCACATTTTCAAACAATCCAACAAAATTCGGCGGCCCTCTGCAGGCTACGGGAACTCAATGGTCTGTTGCCTCTATGGTTAATATGACAACAGGTCTGCCGATGAAAGTTCCTGCTAAGCCGAACGCCTACGGTTCAAAGGACAATTTTCTGCCCGGAGCTTATACTCTTGGTGATTTATTGAAGTATCAGGGTTATGAGCAGACGGTTATGTTCGGAGCGGACGCTAACTTTGGCGGTCTTAGCTACTATTATCAGTCGCACGGCGACTTTAAGATAATGGACTATACGTATGCCAAAAACGAAGGTCTGATTCCGCCTGACTATAAACAGTGGTGGGGTTATGAAGATGATAAACTCTACGAATATGCTAAGAACGAACTCACACGTCTAAGTCAGACCGGCAAACCGTTCCACTTGGTTATGGAAACTGCAGATACGCACCGACCCGGCGGATACCTCAGCGTTAATGCTCCGACTCCGTATGACGATCATTATGCCAATGCTATTGCATACAGCCAGTCTGAAACTGTTAAATTTGTGCGCTGGATTCAACAGCAACCGTTTTATGAAAACACCACAATCGTTCTGATAGGCGACCATCTGAGTATGGACACAGATTTCTTTGAGGATTTTGATCCGAATTATTTGCGCACGCAATACAATTTGATTCTCAATCCAGCACAGGGAATCCAGAATGTTGATCCTGCCGTTTTAACAAACCGTCAGTATGCAAATTTTGATATGTTCCCAACCATTCTTTCAAGTATCGGAGTAAAAATAGAGGGCAGCAGACTCGGAATCGGCACTGACCTTTTCTCAGGCAAAAAAACAATCTTTGAAGAATACGGCTATGAAAAAGCGAATAAAGAGCTGGAAAAGAAAAGCCAACTTTATAATGACACCATTTTAGTCAAGCCGGAGTCTGAAAAGGCAGAATAAATATTTTCAAATAAAATACAGGGAGCGGCGTTAATTGAAACGCGCGCTCCCTTTTTCTTAAAAAAGCTCGTCAAGAAGTATGTAATACCTTAATTTTTCACTGTTCTCCTCGATTCCGAGTTCTCTGTAAAAAAGACGTTTATATGTTTCAAATTTATCCGAACACGAGGCGCTGCCGCAATTGTATCTAAGCGAGCGGATGCACAAAGCTATATCCTGCCACCTGTCGGCAACACCTGCCTTTCCGAGATCAATAAAGCCCACAGCACGTGTATTTTCCGTAAAAATATTAGGCAGACAATAATCACCGTGAGTAAAAACAAAGTCTTCCGGAGGTCTGTTGTTTTTTAGAAAAGATAGAAGTTCATCCATATCCTTAAAGCCGTTCTCGCCGAGTGTATCATCGTTAAAATCACCGGTATCAACGAGCCTATTATCAACATTGTATTGCGCTGTTTTAAGCCTAAAATCAAGATTACTTATATACGGGCAATCATTAATATTTATGCTCCAAAACATTTTCAGACCGTCTGCGAGAGCCATTACCGCATTTTCGGGATTATCTCCGTTGAGAGTAAAATATGCCTCCTCCCCCAGCAGTCTCGACATAAGCAGATAATTATATCCGTCTTTCTGCTCAAACTCAATTACTTCGGGGACAGGGAGCTTTCCGCTGAGCCACTGCATAACATTGAATTCGTTGTCCGATTCTAAGCAGGTTTTCTGAATTTTAAGCACCGAATTTTCAAACAGATACACCTGCGATGCAGATTCACCTATTGAGTCTCTTTTGAATGGAAGTCCCTTCACACGAGAAAGTATGCGAAGCGGAAGCTCTTTGATTTCAGACATAAACGCACCTCATTATTTTATAAATCCCGATTTATACACATTTATGGAGCAACGCCGATTTTTTCAAGCCATTCCGTGACGCCTTGCTCCGTTTCTGTGCGGTTATTCTGTGCCGTTTCTCCCTGAATTGAAAAGCCGTCCAAAACCTTCGCTCCTGCACAGATTTCGGATATACTCTGCACTGTATCGGCAAGACCGCTGCCCTCATTCGTAGAGAAAGGAATCACTGTTTTACCCGAAAAATCATAGCTTTCAAGGAAAGTATAAACCACCATTGGCATATCGCCGCACCAGATGGGATAACCGATAAACACGGTATTATAGCTATCCATATTTTCAACGCTTGAGCTGATTTGCGGACGGGCGTTTTCATCCTTTTCCCTGTTTGCTTTTTCAACACATTCCTCATAATTATCAGGATAAGGATTTACGGGAACGATTTCAAATAAATCTGCACCTGTTTTTTCAGTAATAATATCGGCAACAACACTTGTGTTCCCTTTTTCTATATTTCCTACATTGTAATTTTCTCCCGTGCGTGAGAAATACGCAACAAGTATTCCATTGTCTGCCGCAGCACTCTCAATCTGCTGCTGACTGTTCGTTTCACCGCTGTCCTGTGCAGGATTTTTCTGTCCTGATGAACACGCTGCAAGCGAGAAAAGCAGCAACGCTGTCAGTGCAAAAGAAAGTATTTTTTTCATATTTTCACCTGTTTCTGATTATTTTTGAGACGTAACCTCTGTTTATTCTTATGCCTTATCCCAGCAATTAATTCCTTCGTTCTTAGATTCTTCGCTAACGCATCTCAGAGCATTGAGAGATTTTGGGTAGGTGATATTTGTATATTTAATTATAATAAATAGTATATGATTTTGCAATATTGATTATCATTATAATCAACCGGAAAAGCTTATGAAACTTTTATATTTGACTGACGGCGGGCAGAATGATATTATATAAAAAAGGGGGGACGCTTAAGCATGACGGTACATTCCATTGATCCTGTTTTTGACAGCAGCTCAAAAATACTTATTTTAGGCTCGTTTCCCTCTGTAAAATCAAGGGAACAGGGTTTCTTTTACGGTCATCCGCAAAACAGATTCTGGAAAATTACGGCACGCATTTTCAGTGCAGACATTCCAAACACCATAGACGAAAAAATTAATCTTCTTAAAGAAAACCGTGTTGCCCTTTGGGATGTTATTAAATCCTGTGAAATCATCGGCTCGGCAGACAGCAGTATTAAAAACGTTATCCCTAATGATTTGAGCAAAATTTTTAAAACCGCGGATATAAAGCAAGTTTTTGTAAACGGCAGAAAGGCTGAATCGCTTTACATAAAATATCTTGAAAAGGAAACGGGCATAAAGGCGACGGCTCTACCCTCCACAAGTCCCGCCAACGCGTCCTGGAGCGAAAACAGACTTTTTGAATATTGGAACGCAGAAATAAAAAAAGCACTTAAATCATAACAAACCGGCATCGTAGGTACGTATCCCCGACGCCGGTTTTCGGTTTTATTCATCAATAATAATTGTTGTCAACGCCTTTTTCTGCTCCTCGGTCGGCAAGTTCAGCTTTCCGCTGCCGACAAGCTCCTTGAGGCAGTACAGAATAAACCAAGCGTCATAATAAAAAGTGTATTGCAGGCAGTACTGCTGCATTTTTTGAAGATGCTCAGGGGTGTTTCTTAACACAGCTTCCTCATATGGTCCGCGCAGCGCGGCAAATTCATCCTTATGCCTTTTCATAATAGTTTCCCCTATATAAATAAGGGATTTTTTTGTTTTTTCTCCCTTTATACAAACACATTGCAAAGCGCATTTAAAAAGCTGATCAGGCTCTCCTGCCGTTTTTAAAAATCCGCGTTCAACAAGAAAGGCTATCTCTTGCGCGGTAAGCTCGTTTCCGTTAAACCAGTGTTTTAATAGGTTCAGAACATTCGGCGCTTTTTGATAAAAATCATCGTCAATACGCTTTTCAGACCATTCCGTATCAATCTGCCACAGGGAAAACCCGTTGATTCCGTTTTGAAAGGGACCTTTCCACAGCTTTATACTCTCAAAATGCTTCGGAAATGCCGAGTGTCCGTTTGAAACATTGGCATAACAGATATTTTGACCGCCGTCGGGTCTGATCGTTGCAGCCTCTTCAAATGAAACCGCCTTATCGGAAAGATTTTCTCCGCTTGACGCCGTTATAAACGGAATCAGCGCCCACAAAAAGAAATTTTTATCCTTTTTTGCAGAAGAATCAAAGGATATATCCCCTGTATGCCCTCCGAAAGTATTCGGATTTTCCCAAATCTTCGATTTTACAAGTTCGTTATATAATTCGTCTGCAAAAATTTTTGCCGCCTTTTCGTACATTTCATCGTGTAGTTCGGTGATGTCCGGCGTCATTTCATCAATCAGAATATTGCATAAATATTTTTCGCCGCTTTTAATGAGAAAATTGTATTTTTCCAGATACTCAGCCTCACTTTCAACATAAACGGGCGATACCCCCAAATCGTCTGCAATCTGATTAACGGTTTTTCCCTCTCTCCAAACGGAGTACACGATGTTTTGAGACAGAGCGCTTTTAAAAAAATTATCGTTGTTCCCCTTACTGCCGATGATACCGTTTGTGCCGCAGATGTCAAACCTCACGGGATTGAATTTCAGTTCACTTGAAATTCTCATACTTCCCATACCTCTCTTCAATTCTTTTTTTGCTTCAAACAGATGCCATTTAACAGTACCGACGGGGATATTAAGCTCTTCGGCTATTTTATTTTGCTTCTTATTTCCATAATAATAATCAATGACAATACGACGCTGTAATTTGGAAAGATATGCAATTTCACTTTGCAGCCTTTGCACCGTTTCGCGTTCCGAAAGCTTGCTTTCTATATCGGTGCTGTCACAAAGATATTCTGAAATTTCGTCAAAAGACACACCGATACAGTTTTTTCCGACGTCGCGATAATAATTGCTTAATGCGTTATGTGCAACAGTCCAGATAAACTTACCGGCGTCTTTGACAGCGTCATGCTTCATCAACGCGTGAAAAGCTTTACTTATTATTTCCTGTGAAAGATCCTCTGCGTCCTGCAAGCTTCTGCACCGTTTCAAAGCAAAGCCGAAAACAGGCTTAATATATTCGGTTATGATTCTTTCGCTTTCCTGTTTATTCATCTGTTTTTTCTCCCTGAAAGCCGCTTTCAAATATACAGACACCGCGGACTCAAAAAGGTTGGAAAATATTTAACAACAATTTATCATTCCGCAATTTTTTTGTCGTGTATTCTCCTTGCAAAGTAAACAACGGGAGTATCAAGCAGGCTTGTAACGATAAATATTACATAGCTTGAAAGGAAAATTGAAATCAGCGTTTTTGCGTCATATGTTCCCCAAAAAGCCAGAAGAGTGAAAAGAAGTGTGTTAAGTATCTGACTGATTAAAGTTGAACCGTTGTTTCTCAGCCAGAGGTATTTTCTTTTGTCACCGAAGCGCTTCTCTGTAAAGCTCCACCACTTGTGATACAGCCACACATCAAAAAGCTGACTTACCACATAGACAACGAGCGATGAGATAATCATTCTCGGCGTGTTTGAAAAAACGTTTTTTATTGATTCATAAGCATAATCGTTCA
Organism: uncultured Clostridia bacterium; assembly: GCA_947585615.1. Taxonomy (GTDB): domain Bacteria; phylum Bacillota; class Clostridia; order Oscillospirales; family Acutalibacteraceae; genus Eubacterium_R. The sequence goes on along the minus strand of CANPXD010000038.1, from coordinate 2,188 downwards.
CACTTGGTGTATAGATAAGCCAGCTTTGGGACAACAGCAAAAAGAAAAGTGATGAAAAAACGCCTATCCACACAGCCTTGTTTGCTTTTGCTTTGCCCTCACATTCCGATAAAATATCCGTTATAAGAAACGTAGCGGCAAATAAAACATTTCCAAGCGTCTGCTCCATTGAAAAAGCGTCAATAAGCAAAATCACCTCGATATTTGCCAGAATCGTCATAACGGCAGACATACAGTAAAGACCTGATCTGCCGAAAAATTTGTATCCGAGAAGTACGGCTCCAAAAATCAGAACTACAGAGCCTGCAAGCAAGAATTCATTACTCATATCAGTCACCAACTCCGAAATCAGTATTATTTATCAGTATATCGACCCTGTCATTATCTTTGTAATCCTGATAAATTTCAGTCATAAAGCTTTTAATCACCGAGCTGTCGGACTTAATCCTTGTCGTGTTATCACACATTATATTAACACATATTCTTTCAAAGTATTTAAGTCCCAGCTCCATATCTCTTCGCATTGTCTCCGTACTCTGCCCGGTCAGTCCGAAAAGGAAATTTGCCTCGTCAAAATCCGTGCCTATAATTTCAGGGTCAGTCTGCAAAATTCCCTTTTTCATAACTTTTTCACGGAAATCGTAATCAAAGGTTTCAAGACCAAGCTTCATTTTTATATCAAAATTGCAGAACATTTCACGAAGCTGTTTTATTTTCTGCCTATATAGGTAATGGCTTTCAAAATGAATTGTTTTAATACCGCGCTCTGAACACACATTTTTTATCAGTAACATAGTATTTTTGTCAAGCTCAAACACAGAGCCGCTGTTAATAATCTCCAAATTTGCATAAAGACCGCTTACCCTTTGCAGCACAGCACTGTTCAGAATATAATTTTCATCCTCATTTTTGCTGCAGTCCAAATGATAATCACAGAATGTGCATTTTCCGTAAGCACAGCCTCTGCCGCGCAGCAGGACAATCTCACGCGGATTTTTTTCTTTAATTACACTGTATCTCTCCATAAAAAACAAAAAGCGCCCCTAAGGACGCAATGCGGCATAAGCCTATATCTCCCTTAGTTTTGATTAGCTCGGATAAACGAGCCCGGCAGGATGGTTACGAACTGCCGATGATATTCTATTGTGTACGTGCTTCCTGCACGGCTACGCTTATTATACCATTAAAAACAAATTTGTCAATAAAAACGGCTATGTTTTCATTTTTCAAACGGATATTTAAGTCCGAGCTGGCGGCGACATTCATCCATAATGGAAAGGCAGTCAATTGTTGATTTAAAAGGAATAAAATCAGATTCCTTTTTGCCTGCCCTTATTTCGTCCGCGACGCGGGAAAATTCAGTCAGATAATCTGTTTTACCTCTGTAAACCTCATTTCCGTTTTCACTTTTCAGTATTGCTCTTGCTCCCATATGAAAAACAGGAACACTGATTTTGCCTGTGGTGCCTGTAATTATGCAGCCCTCTCTAAGTGATGAAAGCGACATATGGAGTCTGCATTCCGTATTACCGTAACGCAGCGTCACCGTCTCTGAAACATCAATTCCGTTTTTCAGTGTGCCTCTGCATACAATATCATCCGGATAGCCGAAAATATTGTAGCAGTACGTAATCGGATAAATTCCAATATCCAGAAGCGCGCCGCCTGCGGTTTCGGGCATAAGAACTCTTGATGTTTTAGGCATCATCAGACCCGGAAAGGCATAGTGAATCGTAACCTTTTTAACCTCGCCGATTTTGCCGCTCTGCACCCATTCCTTAACCTTTAATGCAACATCAGAAAACCACGTCCACATTGCCTCGGCAAAATAAGTGTCATTTTCCTTTGCCGCATTGATAAGCGTTTTCGCTTCAGCCGCGCTTACACATACAGGCTTCTCACATAAAACAGGCTTTTTATGATTAAGAGCAAGTAAACCGTATTGAAGATGCGATGTATGCGGTGTTGCAATATAAACTCCGTCAACATCATCGCGGCAGATCGCGTCCTCAGCGGTTTCATACGCCTTTGCGCCGTGTTTTGCGGCAAAAGCCGACGACGTTTTACTGTTTCGGCTGTATACCGATGTAATGAGGTGATTCCCGCGCAAAATGCTTAACGCTGTTGATTTTGCAATATTGCCGCTGCCTATGTATGCCCATCTGAATTTTTCCATAATATTCCCTCG
>CANPXD010000037.1 GCA_947585615.1 uncultured Clostridia bacterium | reverse complement strand
CTTGTCAGTCATTTTTTCAAGTATTTTTTCAAGCTTTCCGCCTGAAAGCTTTTCGAGCTGTTCGCCCATAAAATGAATTCCGTAAAGGAAAAGAGCAAGACCGCCCAGCATGGAAATTAATGAAAATATGTCCATTTGTATCCCTCAATTTACGATTTGCTTAACATATAACAGACAAGCTTCAAGAAACGGCTTTTTTTATGTCAAATCCGTGTCAAATAAATCCCGCGTCTGTTTGACAGTTTATCCTCGCTGTGATATAATTTCAATTTAGGCGTTATCTGCCGCAGCCGCAGAAATTATATGTAAAAGAGGTGATTTTTATGCCGCGCCGTATGCTTCACGAGGATATAAAGGTACCCGTTATAAAGAATATGATTTACGCTTTACGAATTATCTTTAAGGCGGATAAAATGTATCTTATATGGAATATTATAGATTTTGCGTCAAACACAATATTCACTACGTTTATAAACAGTGTTCTCTTTTTAAGAGTCCTTTTAGGTATAATTGAAAAGAATATGGATTTTTCATACTATCTTAAAACGTTGCTGCTTTTCCTCGCGGCGGGCATAAGTTATGAAATCATCTCCGTTTTAAGCGACTATAAATTTCTTGTGGGGGAAAAAAGAGTTTTTAAAGCGCTGAACAATATGATCTTTAAAAAAGCAGCGGAGGTTGATATAAGCTGCTATGAGGATCCCGTTTTTTATGATAAATACCAGCGCGCAACCGAGATTATCAAAAACGGATATTTTTCCTCGTTCGCATCATCTGTTTCCGTTGTTCTCGGAAACATTCTGGCATTTATTTCCGTTGTGGGAATCGTTGCGTCAATAAACGCGGCATATCTTATTTTCCTTGTGCCGGTGTTTTTTGTTTTTGCGGTTGAAATAGTAAAAAGCCGTATTCTTTATAAAAGAGACTATAAAATGGCGACAAACAACAGAATAAAGGCGTATGCACAGAGAACGGTTTTTCTGCGCGATTTCTCAAAGGATATGAGAACCTCGGGTGTGTTTTCCGTCATTATGAAAAGATTTAACATAGCGATACAGTCAAACATAGATATTATAAAAAAATACGGAGTCCGGCTTTTTGCTTTAAGCATGGTGAGCGCATTTCTCGGAGAACTTATTCCGATTGCAGGCACATACGCCTTTGCCGGCTATCAGTTTATCTATACGGATTCGCTTTCGGTGGCGGGCTTTTCCGTCGTACTGTCGTCCATAAATTCCGTGCGCTCGGCGACGTTCAATATCGCCCAGAGCTTTTCACAGCTTTCCTCTGTCGCGCTCTATTTTCAAAATCTTCACGATTTCTTTGATTATGAGTCCGCCGTTGTTTCGGGTGAAAAGCAGCCCGGAGATTTTGAAAGCCTGGAATTCAAAAATGTTTATTTCAAATATCCGTCGGCAAAAAATGATTCGCTGCAAAACGTTAATCTTAAAATCACAAAGGGGCAGACAGTCGCGGTAGTCGGCGTAAACGGCGCGGGCAAAACCACTTTCGTCAAGCTGTTGCTGCGCTTTTACGACCCCGAGAGCGGCGAAATTCTCTATAACGGAGTAAATTTAAAGGAATATGATTTAAACGCGCTGCGTCTTAAATTCGCAACGGTTTTTCAGGATTACAAAACCTTCGCGCTCTCCGTAAACGAAAACGTGATGTGCAGAAGCTGCAGTGATACGGATAAAAAGATTGCCGAAAAGGCTCTGAAACAGAGCGGCGTTTATGATAAAATTTTAAGTCTGCCTCAGGGTGCGGATACGGTTCTCACTCGTGAATTTGAAGAGGACGGAGCAGGTCTCTCGGGAGGAGAAGCTCAAAAAACGGCCGTTGCCAGAATGTTTGCGGGCAATTTTGAGATTGCCATTCTTGACGAACCGTCCTCCGCGCTTGACCCGATAGCGGAATATAAAATGTATGAAAATCTTATCCGTGCAACAAAGGATAAAACCGTTATCTATATTTCTCACAGGCTTTCGAGCGCAGTTCTCTCCGACAATATATTCGTCCTCAGCAGCGGAACTGTGGCTGAAAGCGGAAGTCACGCGGAGCTTATGAGAAAAGGCGGCGATTACGCAAAAATGTTTGCCCTTCAGGCTTCAAGCTACGGAAGGAAGGAGGAAGCCGATGATGAAATCGTCTGAAAAGAATAAAAACGGCCATTCGATTTTTTCAAACATTTTCTTCTTTATTCGTATTATGTTCGGAATTTCGCCCGTTCTTGTAATCGGCGAATGCCTTTCGGGAATTTTTTCAACGCTGCCAACAAGACTTATTGCGGTTCTCGGTGTAAAATATGTTGCCGATACCATGGAAAACGGCGGTGACAGGCGCAGAATCATTTACGGAATAATAATTATAGCGGCGGTTCTGCTTTTAACGGAGCTTTTAACATGGTTTTTCCGCGAATTCATTTGGAACGTGGAAAGGGAAAAGCTGATAAAGGGACTTAACACAAAGTTTTTTAAAAAGGCAAGACAGCTTGACCTTGAGGCGTATGACGATCCTCATTTCTACAACAGCTTTATTCTTGCCGTTGAATCCTCGGCAGGTCAAATCCAATGGATTTTAAATATGGTGGAGCGCTATATCGGCGAGCTTGTTTCTCTCGCAACGATAAGTACGGTGCTGCTCACCGTTGATCCCATGTGTCTTGTTATTATAATCGCCTCGGTGGTGATTTTCACGCCCATCGGCAGAAAAATAGGAACTCTCCAGTCCGAAAGAAGAATTGAAAACAATAAATACCACAGGCGCGCCGATTATTTTGCAAGAATTTTTTATCTTCAGGATTATGCGAAGGAAGTCAGGATGAACAATATCCGCCCGCTGCTGATTGAAAGATACAACGACGCGGCGGATGATGTTATAGACAATCAAAAAAAATATGTTTCAAAAATAGATTTTTATTATTTTATTCAGGAGGGCGGACTTCAGATCGTTTCCTTTATGTTCCTGCTGCCGCTCTATCTCGGCTACTGCGTCCTTGTTTCAAAAACGCTTTCGGCAGGCGATTTTGTGGCGGCGTTTAACGGCGCGACTATGATTGCGAGTTCCTTTTCGTTTTTAACCATTTTTGTCGCAAGAACATTTTCCGAACAGGCAAAAATGATCGAGAAATACAGGGAATTTCTTGCCCGTGAAAATAAAATCCTTGACGGACCGCATACAGCGCAGGCAGAACAGACGGAGGAAATCGAGTTCAGGAATGTATCGTTTACATATCCCGGCAACGATGAGCCGACGCTTAAAAATATAAATATGACGCTGAAGCCCGGCGAAAAAATCGCGTTTGTCGGCTATAACGGAGCGGGCAAAACAACCCTCACCAATCTGCTGCTCCGTCTTTATGACGTAACCGAGGGCGAAATTCTTATCGGCGGCAGGGATATAAGGGAGGAAACGATTGCGTCCCACCGCGCAAGATTCGTGGCTGTATTTCAGGATTTTCAGCTTTTCGCGGCAACGCTCGGTGAAAACGTTTCCCTTGATACGCAGATTGATTACAACCGCGCCGCGGAATCGCTCAGGCGCTGCGGTTTCACAAAGGAACTCCGGCAGGGAATGGATACGCCGCTGCTGCGTGAATTTGATGATACGGGAGTTATGCTTTCGGGCGGCGAGGCGCAGAAAGTCGCTGTTTCCAGAGCGTTTTACAGAAAATGCCCGTATGTCATTATGGATGAACCGTCCGCCAATCTTGACCCGATCGCCGAATATAATCTCAACAAGGCGATGTCGGAAACGGCGGAGGGAAAAACCGTTATTTTCATATCCCACAGGCTGTCCACAACAAGAAGTGCGGACAGGATTTACGTTATGGAAAACGGAGAAATCGTTGAAAGCGGCTCTCACGACGAGCTTATAAAAAAAGACGGCAGATATGCCTATATGTTTAATCTTCAGGCGGAAAAATACAGAAAGGGATAATTTATCCGCCTTTGAAAAAGAGGTAATGGCAATGAGCGAGAATCATTTGTCTGCCGCTTCGGCAGACGATTTTTCCGCGAAAAAACAGTATGAAAAAATGACGGAAACACCGATAAGACGGCTGATCGTTTCGCTGTCTCTTCCGACGATTGTCAGTATGCTGATAACAACCGTTTACAATATCACCGACACCTATTTTGTGTCGCAGATAAACGTGTCCGCAAGCGGAGCAACGGGCGTTGTGTTCAGTCTTATGGCAATTCTTCAGGCTTTCGGCTTTATGTTTGGTCACGGTTCCGGAAGCTGTATAAGCAGACTTCTCGGTGCGAAGCATATTGAAGAGGCGCGCCGCTATTCTTCAACGGGATTTTTTCTCGCCCTAGTTTCCGGCGCTGCCATAATGACGGCAGGTCTGATTTTCCTTACGCCGTTTATGCGGCTTCTCGGCAGCACGGACACGATACTTCCCTATTCGGAGACATACGCGAAATATATTCTTATTGCAGGTCCCGCGATGACAACGAGCTGCGTTATGAACAATATTCTGCGCTATGAGGGCGCGGCGTCGCTCGCCATGCTCGGACTTACCGCGGGCGGACTGCTTAATATGCTGCTCGACCCCGTTCTGATGTTTTATTTTGATATGGGAATCGCGGGAGCGGGAATCGCTACCGCTGTTTCGCAATATATAAGTATGATCCTTCTTTTTGCAATGTTCGGTTCCCGAAAAGTGCAGAGCAGAATTTCACCGAAGTATATTTCTCTTCGCCCGAGGCTCGTTTTTGAAATTATAGCAACAGGACTGCCGAGTCTTGCAAGGCAGGGGCTGAACAGCATCGCAAATATGTTTCTGAACAGGCAGGCGGCCGTGTACGGCGACGCGTGCATTGCCGCCATGAGCATCGTTTCAAAATGCTCCAATCTGATTTTCAGCGTATGTGTCGGAATAGGTCAGGGCTTTCAGCCCGTTTCCGCGTTTAACTACGGCGCAAAAAAGTATTCCCGTGTTAAGTCGGGAATGAATTTCACCTGGTGGTTTTCAACAGCCGTTGTCACGGCGCTTTCCGGAATTTGCTTTGCGCTTGCTCCTCATATAGTCAGAATTTTCAGAGACGAGGCGGAGGTTGTCGATGTCGGGACAGACGCGCTTCGCATCATGTGCGCGGCGCTGATTTTTCTTCCAACCGTTATGACCGCGAATATGACGTTTCAGAGCGTCGGCAAAAGCGGCAGGGCGCTGCTGCTTGCCTGCACGCAGAACGGACTTTTCTTTATTCCGCTCGTTCTTATTCTGCCGGAGATAATCGGAATAACGGGTATAGAGCTTGCACAGCCGGGAGGATATGTTCTCGCCGCAGTTGTTTCGCTGCCGTTCATCATTTCCTTTTCAAAAAGTCTTGACAGGAAAAAAGAACTGCGGCAATAACCGATAAGCAAAAAAACAGGGCGGCTGACGCCTCCCTTTGTTTGCTTTTCCTGTAAAATATGATGACAGATGAAATAAACACCTATTCGTCAAAAACGGTGGAAATCTCCTTGGGTGAATTCGGTGTTGAATAATCAAAGCGTGAAATATGGTCGGCGTTTACAAAGTATGTAAGATCTCCCGCCATTTCCGCCTCGCCGAAAGCCTCCACGATAACAAGCTTTATTTTCATTTTGTCGGGCAGAACCGATTTGATGTATACAGCAACCTGCTGTCCCTCAAAAAGATAGTCGCACGGCTCTGCAAGACCGGCAAGATTCGGCATAAGCTCAACGAAAACACCGTATGGCTCAATACTTCGCACAGTGCCCGTCACTGTTTCGCCCGGCTCGAAAAGCGTTGCGTTTTCGCGCCATGTCCCGAGCAGCTCCTTGAGCGAAAAAGTCAGCTTTTCGGGCTCTTTTTTTCGCAGAACAACGCGGATGTTCTCGCCCTCCCTGAGTCTTTCACGCGGATGGTTTATCCTTGAAACAGACAGCATATCAATCGGAATGAGGGCATTTATTCCCGCGCCGATGTCTATAAAAGCGCCGAATTTCTCAAGATGCGTAACGCGCGCGTTTATGATGTCGCCCACTTTCAGCTTATCTATAAAGTTTCTCTTGCAGCCGAGTTGGACGGCTTTTCTTGAAAGGATGGCGCTTATATTGCCGAAATCATCGCGCTGAAAGCCGAGTACTGTGAAGCAGACAGGCTTATTGACCTTTGAAATCAGGGCTATATCTCTTGTTGTACCGTCATCTATTCCTATCGCGCCCTCCTCGCGCGGAATCATTCCGCGGATGATTCCAAGGTCAACATGAAGATTGTGTTCACTGTCGCACAGCAGAACACGCGATTCAATAACACTGCCGTTCATCATTGCCGTTTTTACGTCCTCAAGCGACTCAAATCTGCGCTGCAAGCTTTCGTTCTGACCCTCGGGATAAAAATTCATAACATCACTCTCTTTAAATTACAATAAATTACATTCAGACCGAGTAGAATACATTTAATGTATATGCAGTCAGAAAATCAATTATGTTGTAAAGCGGTTGTGATTGTGCTACAATACTATGCGGGTGAAGGATATGGAAGAGTTAAAGCTGCACGATATTGTTATAATGAAAAAGCCGCACCCCTGCGGAAGCAGGGAGTTTGAGGTGCTGCGGCTCGGCGTTGACTACAAACTGAAATGCACAGGCTGCGGACACGAGGTTATGGTGCCCAGAATAAAAGCGCAGAAAAGTATAAAAGGTGTAAAAAATGTTTGAAAAACTGAACGAGGTTGAAAAAAGATACGACGAACTGAACGCGCTTGTTTGCAGTGCGGAGATTGTTTCGGACCGTGAGCAGTACAGAAGACTTATGAAAGAGATGAAGCAGCTTACGCCCGTTGTTGAAAAATTCCGCGAATACAAAAAAGCGCAGCAGGCAAACGCTGAGAGCAAGGCAATGCTGTCCGAGGGAGGACTGGATTCTGATTTTGCCGAAATGGTAAAGGAAGAGTTTGAGCAGAGCCGCTCCGATATGGAAAGACTTTCGCAGGAACTGAAAATTCTGCTGCTGCCGCGTGATCCGAACGATGATAAAAGCGTTATTATTGAAATACGAGGCGGCGCGGGCGGCGAGGAAAGCGCGCTTTTTGCAGGCGTACTTTTCAGAATGTATTCCATGTACGCCGAGGCAAAGGGATTTAAAACAGAAGTCATCAGCGCCAATGAAACGGGACTCGGCGGTTACAAGGAGATCGTTTTTTCCGTGGACGGCGACGGAGCATACAGCCGTTTTAAATTTGAAAGCGGCGTTCATCGTGTTCAACGCGTTCCCGAGACGGAAAGTCAGGGGCGCATCCACACGTCAACGGTAACGGTTGCCGTTCTTCCCGAGGCGGAGGACGTTGATTTTGAGCTTAACGAAAAGGATTTGCAGATAGACACATTCCGCTCAAGCGGCGCGGGAGGTCAGCATATCAATAAAACATCTTCGGCAATAAGGATTACCCATATTCCGACGGGAACTGTGGTTGAATGTCAGGACGAGCGCAGCCAGCACAAGAACAAGGAAAAGGCATTGAAAGTTCTGCGTTCACGCCTTTACGACGCGGAAAAAGCAAAGCACGACGCGGAGATTGCAGGCGAGCGCAGGTCACAGGTCGGTACGGGTGACAGAAGTGAGCGTATCCGCACATACAATTATCCGCAGGGCAGAATTTCAGACCACAGAATCGGACTCTCGCTTTATAAGATAGAGCAGATGTTAAACGGTGATCTCGACGAGCTGATCGACGCGCTCATAACGGCCGATACAGCGGAAAAATTAAAGGCAAGCGCTGAGGATTAAATTATGGAAACAAAGATTTTATCCACAAGTGAATATGATCTTTCCCTTGCGGGTGAAATCATCAGAGACGGAGGGCTTGTCGCGTTTCCGACGGAAACTGTTTACGGTCTCGGCGCAAACGCGCTTGATGAAACGGCAGTTAAAAAAATTTACGCCGCAAAAGGTCGCCCGTCGGACAATCCGCTGATCGTTCATATTGCTGAAAAGGAAGATATGATTCCCCTCGTAAAAGAGGTGACGCCCGCGGCAAAAGCAGTTATGGACGCATTTTTTCCCGGCCCTCTCACAATTATATTAAAGAAAAGCGATAAAATTCCGTCCGCCGTCAGCGGCGGACTGGATACAGTGGCGGTTCGTATGCCACGGAATGAAACGGCGCGCGCGCTGATTAAAGCGGCAGGCGTTCCCGTTGCTGCTCCCAGCGCAAACACAAGCGGACGGCCCTCGCCCACAAAGGCGAAGCACGTTATTGACGATATGACGGGCAAAATTGACGCTGTCATTGACGGCGGCGCGTGCAGGTTCGGCGTGGAATCGACCGTTGTTTCTCTTGCAGGAGACATTCCCGTTATCCTGCGCCCCGGCGCTGTCACAAAGGAAATGCTCAGCGGCGTTCTCGGAAAGGTGGAGCTTGCTTCCGCCGTGCTTGAGGAAATGGGCGAAAACGAGACTGCTCCTTCACCCGGAATGAAATACAAGCATTATGCCCCGAAAGCAAAAATAATTATACTTGACGCGGATAAAGAAAGATACGAAAAATTCGTAAATATGCAAAAGAACGCCTTTGCGCTCTGCTTTGAGGGCGACAGCGTTGAAATCCCGAAAATAACCTTTGGCTTTGAGGGCGACGATCTCAGTCAGGCAAACGCTCTTTTTGACGCTTTGCGCAGACTTGACGAGGCGGGAGCAAAAAAGGCTTACGCACGCATACCGCAGAAAAGCGGTGTGGGTATGGCTGTCTATAACAGGCTTATCCGTGCCGCCGCATTCCGCATAATTGACCTGAAAAAGCCGTTCACGATAGGCGTTACCGGCAAAACAGGTGCGGGAAAAGGATATATTTGCGAGCGTCTGCATTCTCTCGGCTACAAAATTATTGATTGTGACTATTATGCAAAACGACTCACGAAAAAAAATTCTCCCATTCTTTCGGTTTTGCAGGAGGAATTCGGAGAAGATATAATGGAAAACGGAGAACTGCGGCGGCGGTTTCTTGCCGACAGAGTATTTGTCAGCAAAGAGAAAACGCGGCGGCTCAATGAAATAATGCACCCGGCAGTGCTGAAACTTTGTATGCAGCAGGCCGACTTCCCGTGCGTACTTGACGCGCCTCAGCTTTTTGAAAGCGGGGCAGACAGGCTTTGCAGCGTCGTTCTTTCGATTACCGCGCCGGACGCTCTTTGCGCGGAAAGAATTATGCGGCGCGACGGCATAAATGAAAAGCAGGCAGAGGCAAGGCTTGCCGCTCAGCACAGTACGGAATTTTTCATCAAGAATTCGGACTATACCGTTATAAACGACGGCAGAAATATAGATACGCAGTTAGCTGCGGCATTGGAGGAATGCTTATGAGTAAAAAAACGGCAAAGGAACTGAAAGATTTTCTTTTCGGCAAAAATGAAAACGGCGCGGAAATAATGAGCGAAGAGGAGCTTCGCGCGTGCGACGAATTCTGCGAGGGCTACAAGGAATTTCTGTTTAAATGCAAGACGGAGCGCGAGGTTGCCGCCTGGGCGGAGGAACACGCAAAAAAGGCAGGCTTTAAGCCGTTTGATGAATTCGGAGAGCCGCTCAAGGCAGGCGAAAAGGTCTTTGTTTTGAACAGGGGCAAGGCAATCATTCTCTGCGTAAAAGGAAAAAGACCGATAAACGAGGGCGTAAGGATTTCGGCGGCGCATATTGATTCTCCGAGAATTGATTTAAAGCAGCGCCCTGTTTATGAAGACGGTTCAATGGCGTTTTTTAAAACGCATTATTACGGCGGGATCAAAAAATATCAGTGGACCGCGATTCCGCTTTCGCTTCACGGCAGGATATGCAAAAATGACGGAAGCTTCGTGGATATACGGCTCGGAGAAGAGGCAGGCGAGCCGAAATTCTGTATAACCGATATTCTGCCCCATCTTGCTCAGGAGCAGTATACGCGAAAATCAAATGAGCTTATCAAGGGCGAAGAACTGAATGTTCTCATAGGCTCGCGTCCGTTCAGGGACGACACGGAGAGTGAAAAAATCAAGCTCAATATCCTTAATCTTCTTTATGAAAAATACGGCATAGTTGAGCGCGACTTCCTCTCTGCGGAGCTGGAGCTTGTGCCTGCATTCACGGTTGACGACATCGGTTTCGACAGAAGTATGATCGGCGGTTACGGTCACGACGATCGTGTCTGCGCTTATCCCGCGTTCTGCGCGGCGATAAACATTAAGGAAGTTCCCGAATACACTGCAATCACTGTTCTTACCGACAAAGAGGAAGTCGGAAGCGACGGCAACACGGGTCTCCACTCAAGCTATATGAAATATTTTATAGAGGATCTCGCGCGGCTGGAGGGCTTTGAGGGCAGAGATGTACTCCGTCACAGCAAGTGCCTTTCAGCCGATGTAAACGCGGCGTTTGACCCGACATGGTCTTTCGCGTATGAAAAAAACAACTCCAGCTTTATAAACGGCGGCGTATGCGTAACGAAATTTACGGGCGCGAGAGGCAAAAGCGGCACGAGCGACGCGAGTGCGGAATTTGTAAGCTGGGTAAGAAATCTTCTTGAAAGCAACGGCGTTCTGTGGCAGAGCGGCGAGCTTGGGAAAGTAGACGGCGGCGGCGGCGGAACAGTCGCAATGTTCGTTGCCAATCTTGATGTGGACACCATTGACGTCGGCGTTCCCGTGCTTTCCATGCACGCGCCGTATGAAATTGTCAGCAAGATAGACGTTTATATGGCATACAGGGCCTTTGAGGTATTTTTCACAAAGTAATTCTATTGCAGAGCGGTCTGTGAACCGCTCTTTTTTTTGTTTGAAACCTTTTCGGAGCAAACAGCGTTATATCGTATGAAAGAGGGTGAGAGAGGTTGGGCAGGAATACAAAAATTTCCGCTGACGACGCGCGGTTTGTCAGAACCGCGGTTGAAAAGCATTACGATGAAATCTATTTTTTCCTATGCAGGCGATGCGGAAACGAAGAAATTGCAAAGGACATATGCCAGAATACGTTTGTACGGTTTTCCTGTTCAATCGGCGGCTACATGGAAAAGGGCAGCCTGCGCTCTTATCTTTTTAAAATCGCCGTGAACTGCTGCAACGATTATTACAGACAAAACAGGGAACACCTGCCGCTTGAATCGGCTTGCGGCATAAGCACGGGATACGCGGACAGCCCCGAACACAGCGCGGAAAGCGGAGAGGATGGACAAAAGGTGCGGCGAATACTGAATTCCCTGCCTCCGATTCAGAGAGATGTGCTTATACTCAGATATTATCACGATATGAAACCGAGGGAAATCGGCGCGTGTCTCGGGCTGAAGACGGCAGGCGTAAAAACAAGGCTCTACAGGGCAAAGCAGGCGTTTATAAGGGAGTGGGAAAATGAATGACAGAGAACTGAAAAGAATTCTTGAAACATATACCGTACGCGCAAACGGCGACGCAAAAAAATCGGCGGCGGAAGCGGCGGCTGCTGTGAAAAAAAGATTTGTGCCGATGCGCATAACGGAATTTATTTTGAATCAGCTTCACTATATAAGACCGCCGTATCTTTTTTTATGCCTTGCGTTTGTGGTTTTCGTTCCGCTTGTCGCGGCAGTGGCGGATAAGCGGCAGTTTGTGCTTTTTATCAGCTTTGCGCTGCCTCTGCTTTCGGCTGCCGCCGTTCCGAAAATCACAAGCCGGCTGCATTCGGGAATGCTGGAGCTTGAAAACTCCCTGTTGTATAGGACAAACACCGTTTTTTCGGCAAGAATGATGATTTACGGTATGATAAACACCGTTTGCATACTTGTTTCGTCGCTGTTTGCCTCGTTGATTACGGGCAGTTTTTTATGGATTTTTTTATTTGAAACGATGATGCTTACTCTTTCCTCGCTTGTCTCTCTGCTGCTGTCTTATTTCATAAGAAATGCGTACGCCCCGTACGCGAGTCTCGCGGCGGTATTCGTCTGTGCCTTTCCGTGGCACTTCGCACGAAGATCAGAGTACGTCGAATATCTCGAATTTACGTTTGAGGGCTATATAAGCAGTCTTTCTCTTTGTGAAGCAACGGCGGTACTGCTCGTTCTTCTCGCACTGCTTTCGGTATATTTTTATAAGCATTATGATTTTAACGGAGAAATGAGCTATGGAAATTGAACTGATAAACGTTACGAAAAGATACAGAAAAAAAACAGCGGTTGATAAGGTCAGCCTTACCTTAACGCCGGGGATAACTGCGCTTCTCGGCGCAAACGGCAGCGGCAAAACAACACTGATCAGAATGATAACAACTGTTTTGAAGCCGGACGGCGGCAGTATTTTTTACAACGGCCGCGACACAGAGAAAGAGGGCGACGAATTGCGCGCCGTTCTGGGTTATCTGCCGCAGAATTTCGGCTATTACAGGGATTTTTCGGCATATGATTTTATGATGTATATTGCCGCGCTGAAAGGGATAAACGGCAAAGCGGCAAAGCCCAAAGTCCATGCGCTTCTTGATTTTGCCGGACTGGCAGATGTTAAAGGAAAAAAAATTAAGACGTTTTCGGGCGGAATGGTGCAGAGACTCGGCATTGCGCAGGCTCTGATAAACGACCCGGATGTGCTTGTGCTGGACGAGCCGACCTCCGGACTTGATCCGAGGGAGAGAATACGCTTCCGCAGGCTGCTGGAGAGTATTTCGAGCAATAAAATCATTCTCTATTCGACGCATATCGTGTCGGACGTTCAGTCGATAGCAAACAGAGTGCTGCTTATGGAGAACGGAAAAATTGCCGAGGACACCACTGTGGATCACGTGAATGAAATATGCAGAAAATATTTCGGAGAGGACAGCGAAATCCATGATTAAATATGAGCTTAAAAAGCTGTTTTTCAACAGATTTATTGCCGCTCTGCTTATAATCATAACCGTTTTAACGGCGGTGATTGCAGGCGTTACCTGCTATAATCATAAAGTTAAGGCAGTGCACGGAGACCCGATACTGTATAAAAAAGGAGTTCTTACACGTACATTTGTGAATCAGGATAATGTCGGAGAGCTTCTTGCGCGGTATGATGAAATTATAAACGACGACTCAAATTACGATTTTGTCGACACGTCAAAAAGGCGGGGAAGCACACCTGTGTACGGGGAAATCCGCGCGGAGGTCTACAGAAAAATCGAAGCGCTTTATGAGCCGTATAAAAACGGTGCTGTGCCGCCCGATGTTATGGAGGAGATTAATCGGTGGGAATCCTATCAGCTCTCGGACGAGGTCTATCCCGAAGCGGCGGCTCTTGAATATATACTTTTTGATTTTACGCGTACGCAGACGGAAATGTATCCCGATATGTATAACGGAACAGTCTGGGAGTCGTTTAATTCCACGGACAGAAATGATACAGACCCGGCATACACCGAGGGATATAATAAGCGAACCCTTTACCGAATCGAAAACGGCGTTGTGTACGACAGAAATTTCGGCTGGCAGGAGATCATGCACACAGGCGATTATATGACGCCTTTGCTTATTGCCGCCGTCGTTGCGCTTGCATCCGTAATTCTGTTTACAGGCGAATATACAAACAAAACAGATGTGCTTATTATGAGCAGCGGCAGAGGCAGAAAGCGCGTGGTTTTCTCAAAAATAACGGCGTGCGGAATTTTTTCCACAGCCGTAACGGTTTATTATCTGCTTTTGCTTTTGCTTTTCTATGGCTGCTTTTTTTCGCTCGACGGCGCCGCGTCTGATTCCCGGCTTTTCATAAACGGCAGAATGTTCACCTGGATCGAATGCTTTGCGATTATGACGGCAAACCTTATTTTATGCAATCTTGCAATCGCAATAACGGCGCTCGCCGTGTCCTCCTTCTGCACCAAAACCATACAGTCTGTATTAATAAGCTTTCTCTTTGTGCTTGTTCCGTTTATCCTGCCGTATGCCGTTTATTTTCAGGGAAATTTCGCGAACATTCTGAACTGTCTGCCCGTAAACGCAGTATTAACCGATTTCGGCTATAGCTGGTATGATGTTTACACTTTCGGCGACACCTCGGTAATGGAAAGCCACATCCTTATCGCTCCGCTCGCCACGGCGCAGCTTCTTGTTTCCCTGCCGTTTATCCGCGCGGGTTGGAAAACTCATAAACGATTAAATTAAGGGGCGGCGCAGATGGTTAAATACGAACTGAAAAAAATTTTTTCAAATAAGTTTGTTGTTGCGGCGATTATCGTCGGCGTTGTCGTTACGGCGGTGTACGCCGCTTATAGAAGCACCGTTTATAAAAGCGGAACAGATTGCGCATTTGAAAATGTGATTCTGCAAAGCGGTGTATTAAGCGAGACAACGGTAACCAAAGATAACATAGAGGCGCTTGAACGCCGCGTTGCGGAAATTGAGGCGGATGAATCAAACTACGCCTTTGTAAACGCATCCGAGCGGAATGATAAATATTTCGGAAAGTTTACCGAACAGAACGAAAAAAGGATCGCTGAAATCTATTCGTCGGCGGATGACAGGGAGCTTACAGCCGAGGAACAGTCTGAAGCGGAACGCATTGAATCTTATCAGATTTCAGACGAGGTTTTTCCGGAATATTACGCGCTGTGCTATATGGTTCAGAGCTATCGCAGGCTTGAATACCAAACAACGCTTGATTATTTCAGAGGACTCGGCATTTTTGTGGATTCGACCGAACAGCTCCCTCCCGCGGAAAAAAAGGAGTTGCAGCGTGATTTGGTACGCCTTGAAAACGGCGTTGTGTACGACAGAAATTTCGGCTGGCAGGAGCTTTTGAAAGCAGGCGCGTCTTCCGCGCTTCCCGTTCTTATATCGGTGCTGACAGCACTTTCCTCCGTAATCTCCGTAACTGCCGAATATGAAACGGGAATGTATTCGCTTATAATCAGCAGCGCCCGCGGCGGCAAAAGTATACTATTGAAAAAAATAATTTCTTCGCGCTCTTTTCCGTGATTGCAACGCTGATATATGAAACGGCGGCTCTCGCGTCGTTCGGCGCTTTCTTTTCGCTCCGCGGAGCGTATTCCGATTCAGGTATGGTATTATTCGGCAGCGAAAAATCCATGCTCGAATGTTTTCTGCTTATGATACTGCTGACGCTTTTCTCTTCTCTTGCAGTCTCGCTCACATCTCTTGCGGTATCGGCGTTTTGCAAAAAAACATTTGCCGCGGCGGGCGCAAATCTTGTCATGCTGCTTATTCCTTTGGTTTTCGGTCACTTTTATTATGTGACGCCAAACGTTAATCTGGCAGGCGTTGTAAGCTCGCTGCCGATTAATATACCTCTTGCTGATTACGGACTTTCGACCTACCGTGAGATAATTATAAACGACGCAATAGTCGGGAGCGTACAATGTTTTGCTCCCGTTTATTCCCGTGTGCGCCGTCCTGACTGCGGTGTCCGTTCCGTTGATAAAATTTGGCTGGAAGCGCCGCAGAACAGAAAAATAAATGGTTTGCACGCTGCGAGACGTGGCGTGCGCATACTGCAAAAGCATAAAAAAGGGAAGGCATTCAAGCCTTCCCCTTTGCTTTATATATTTTTTACGCTTTGTCTTTTGAGCCGAAAACAACCTCTATCTTATGCGCAACAACCTCTTCGATAAGATTGCGCGCCGGGGTCAGATACTGCCTCGGGTCAAAGTGTGTCGGGTTTTCGGTAAGATGCTTGCGCAGAGCCGCCGTCATCGCGATTCTGATGTCGGAATCCACGTTGATTTTGCATACCGCCATTGACGCAGCCTTGCGGAGCATCTCCTCCGGAATACCGATGGCGTCGGGCATTTCCCCGCCGAATTTGTTGATGAGCTTTATATGCTCCTGATTAACGGATGACGCGCCATGAAGAACAATCGGGAAGCCGGGAAGCTTTTCCTCAACAGCCTTGAGAATGTCAAAACGAAGCTGCGGCTTCTGACCCGGCTTGAATTTATAAGCGCCGTGCGACGTGCCGATAGCGATTGCGAGTGAATCAACGCCTGTGCGTGAAACAAAATCGAAAACCTCCTCGGGACGTGTGTAGGAAGCCGCGTCAGAATCCACCTGAACATCATCCTCAACACCCGCAAGCGTTCCAAGCTCACCCTCGACGACACAGCCGTGCTCGTGCGCATAGTCAACAACCTTTTTCGTAAGCGCTATATTTTCCTCATAAGGGAGCGACGAGCCGTCTATCATAACCGATGTAAAGCCACCGTCTATGCAGGATTTGCAGGTTTCAAAGTCAGGACCGTGGTCAAGATGAAGCGCGATGGGCAAACCTGTTTCCTCTGCCGCCGCT
Source organism: uncultured Clostridia bacterium (assembly GCA_947585615.1). Classification (GTDB taxonomy): domain Bacteria; phylum Bacillota; class Clostridia; order Oscillospirales; family Acutalibacteraceae; genus Eubacterium_R. Next base: position 3,996 of record CANPXD010000037.1, on the reverse strand, counting down.
TTGACCATGGCGACAAGATAATCGTGTGAGGCGTATTTGCGTGCGCCTGCGGAACACTGGAGTATAACCGGTGCGTTGAGCTTTTTGGCGGCACGGGTGATTCCCTGCACAATCTCCATATTATTTACGTTGAAAGCGCCGATTGCATAACCGCCCTCATAAGCTTTTTTAAACATTTCCTTTGTTGTTACAAGTGGCATTGTTTTATCTCCTGTATTTTTATTTTGAACGGAATACAAGTATCCGCCCATTTGATGATATTATACAGCATTGATAAAAAAATAGCAATTATTAACAGCAAATATTTTCAATTTTCCGTGTTTACAATAAATCTGTGGAGCGGTCGGCTGATTATTACAGCAAATACGGCGCAGACAAGTCCTTTTAAAAACGTAAACGGAACATTGAAAACGAGAAGCGCCTCCGCTATGCTTTCCGTTGAGGGGCGAAGCACCTGATACATATCAAGGATTGCCTCCATCGGCAGTTTCATAACGCTGTAATATAAAGGATAAATAATATAGAAGTTGCTCGGAAACGACACTGCCGCCATAATGGCTGAGGCGGCAAGACCGCCTATAACCGCGCCCTTTAAGTTTGGCATTTTTTTGTAAATCAGTCCTGCCGTCAGCGCGTAAGAAGCGCCCAGAATGAAATTTGACAGTTCACCGATTGCTCCGCTTGAGCCGAAAAGAATATGCAGGATATTCTTCAGAAGCGCAATCAGAACTCCTGCCAGCGGACCGCAGGCAAACGCGCCGATTATCTCGGGCAAATCCGAAAAATCAAGTTTGATGAAATCGGGCATTATCGGAATGGATACCTCGATAAACTGCAGCACGGCGGCAACTGCCGTCAGCATTGCGACTGTTGTGATTTTTTTTACGTTTGTTTGCTTACTTGCTTTGGATTTTGTTTTCATTTTTCTTCTTCTCCTTTTTTGGGCAAAAAGAGAGACCCTGAGTAAAAGTTTACTCAGGGCGTAATGCTTGACCTTTGGACAGACGGAAAAACACGTGCTGCCTTTTCTACATTTTCTCTCATCCGGACTTTAACCGTCGGTATCGGAATTTCACCGATTCGGCTGCCGTTAAGCAGTTCGCAGACTTTACTGCCGGTGGGGAATTTCGCCCCGCCCTGAAAATATTTTGTACTCATATTATATGCGCGCAGCCATCGTTTGTCAACTGTAAATTAAGGGAACATCACACGTTGCGCGCACCGGGACGGTTTTTGAAATGTATATCCGCAGTTTTTTCGCTGCGGTCAATTCTATTTTAAATTTGATATAAACAAAAATTACGCACAAAATAAAAAGGGTGATTTTGTGGAATTTTTAAATATTCTTATTCTTGGTCTTGTGTCGTTCGCGGTTTTATTTATCCTTTCAAGAATAATGGGCTACCGGGCAATATCGGAGTTGTCTTTTTTTGATTACGTGGTAGGAATAACGATAGGCTCTATCGCGGCGGAAATGTCCACCAATATAGATATTGAATGGTGGAAAGGAATCACGGCGATGGTTATTTACGCCGCGCTTGATATTCTTCTCACCGTTTTGTCACAGAAGAGCCAGAAAGCGCGCAAGTTTATTTCGGGAACGCCTATTGTGCTTATATATAAAGGTAAAATAAACAAGAAAAATTTGAAAAAGGCAAGAATCGAGCTGAACGATCTGCTCACCTCCGCCAGAATTGCGGGCTATTTCAATATTGCCGATATTGACTACGCGATTATGGAAACATCGGGGCAGATAAGTTTTATGCCCGTTTCCGCGAAGCGGCCCCTCAATCCCAAGGATTTCAACTTTACGCCCGAAAGCGAAGGATTGACGGTAAACGTTATCATGGACGGCGTTATTATGGAGGACGACCTTTCAGACGCAGGAATAACAAAAAAAGAACTTATCCGTCGTGTGCGCCAGCGCGGGAAGGATGTAAAAAATATATTTCTCGGCATAATAGATTCAAACGGGGTATTGACATTATTTGATAAATAGCATATAATCTCATATGAGCAAATATTCATATGAGGAGTTGTGCATATGATAATGGAAGAACTTATTTATGATCTTTCCGATCTGTTTAAAATATTTTCGGATTCAACAAGACTGAAAATACTCTGCTCGCTGTTTGAAACAGATCTGAACGTAACGGAGATTACGGAGGCAACAGGCGTCAGCCAGACGGCTGTTTCGCATCAGCTTAGCATTCTCAAGCAGAATCATCTTGTTAAATACAGGCGCGACGGCAAGCAGATGGTTTATTCGCTTGCGGACAGCCACGTCAAAACAATTATAAACTGCGGAATAGAACATATAGAAGAATAATTTTCAGGAGGGAATTATGGAAGAAAAGCATCATCACGGCTGTGCGTGCCGCGATCATACGGAGCATAACCACAGTCACGGAAATCACAGCCATTGCGGCGACGAATGCGGCTGCGGTCACGAACACAAGGAAGAGACAAACAAAAAAAGTTTTGCGTTCAAGGTTGTATTTGGCGGAGCACTGCTGATTGCAGGCTACATAATAAATGAATACACACAGGTGAACGCGTATATACCGCTGCTATGCTTCGGAATATCCTATCTTGTTGTCGGTTTCAATATAATAAAGGAAGCAATTGAGGGTATCCTGCACGGCAATGTTTTCAACGAGAATTTTCTTATGTCGGTAGCGTCGGTCGGCGCTTTTATCATCGGTGAATACACCGAAGGCTGCGCCGTTGTGCTGCTTTATACCATCGGCGAATTTCTTCAGGATATGGCGGTTGGAAAAAGCAGAAAATCAATAACCGATATGCTTGAGATGAAGCCGGAGCTTGTTACCGTCATACGCGAAGGCAAAAGGGTTGATGTAAAACCGGAGGACGTAAAGGCAGGAGAAGAATTTGTTGTTAATCCGGGGCAGAAAATTGATCTTGACGGTATAGTTGTCAGCGGAACAGCCGAGGTTGATATGACCGCGCTCACGGGTGAAAGCATACCCGTTACCGTATCGGAGGGCAGCGAAGTGCTTTCGGGTTCTGTAAGCATAGACGGACTGCTGACAGTCAGGGCGACAAAGTCCTACAGCGAATCTACCGTTTCAAAAATACTTGAAATGCTTGAGGAGGCAAACGACAAAAAGAGCCGCGCCGAGAAATTTATAAGTCGTTTTGCGAAAATATACACTCCGATAGTATGCGCCGTTGCGTTTCTTATTATTGTTGTTCCGCCGTTGTTTTTCCACGGCGACTGGAGCGAATGGGCATACAGAGGACTGTCCGCTCTTGTCGTTTCCTGCCCATGCGCGATCGTGATTTCCGTGCCGCTTGGCTTTTTCGGCGGACTCGGAGCCTGTTCAAAACAGGGAATTCTTGTTAAGGGCAGCAATTATCTTGAAATGCTGGCAAAGTGCGGCGTCGGCGTGTTTGACAAAACGGGTACCATAACGGGCGGAAAATTTGAATACGTCAGTTATGAATGTGTAAACTGCCACTGCCGTGATACCATGGAACACAGGGAGCTTCTCGGTCTCATCGCGGCGTGCGAACGCTATTCAACGCATCCTATCGGAAAGTCCATTTCTCTCGCCTTCGGTCACTATGCCGATAAGCTTGAGGTTACCGGTGCGAAAAATTACGCCGGAATGGGCGTCTCCGCCGTTATAGACGGCAAAACGTATTATGCCGGAAATGAGAAAATGATGGCAGAGGCAGGCGTTGAATTCAAAGAGACGGAAATAATCGGAACGCCCGTATACCTTTGCAGTGATGAGGAATTCCTCGGCGATATTGTTTTTGCGGACGTTATCAAAACGGACAGCAAGGAAGCAATCGCCGAAATGAAGCGTCTCGGTATGAAGAAAATCGTTATGCTGACGGGAGATAAAGAGCCGATCGCAGGAGATATAGCGAAAAAAGCAGGCGTTGACGAGTATTATTCAAAGCTGCTGCCTGCCGACAAAGTTGAAAGAGTACGCAAAATCAGAGAAACATACGCGCAACCTGTTC
>CANPXD010000036.1 GCA_947585615.1 uncultured Clostridia bacterium | reverse complement strand
TACCGATAAGATTAACCTCGAGCATCTGCTCGGAGGTTGCAATGTCCCCCTCAATAAGAGAAGCCATTTTTTGAACTCCCGAAAAATTGATAAGCGCGTCGAGATGATCGGTTACCTTTTTAACTTCTTCGTACGCGGCGTTTATGCTCTCTTGATCGGTGATGTCAATAGTCAGCGGCTGAGCAAAAGTTTTTCTTTTTATTTCCTCTAATGCCTTTTCACTTCTTCCTGCGGCAAAAACGTACCAGCCCTTTTCGGCAAGAGCTTTCGCAACCTCTCCGCCGAGTCCGCCCGTGGCTCCTGTAACAAGTGCGTATCTCATAATGGTTTCTCCTTTTAACAATTACAAAAAATAAACAAATTTATAAACTGTTTATAAACATTCTAACAAAAATATAAAAAAAATCAATACATAATCAAAATTTTTTTATGTTTCTGTTAAAAATTTTTTTGGAAAGCGTCGGCACGCTAAAAGCATTTTATATTGCCCAACGCAGTTTGATCAGATAAATTTTAAAACATCGTAAATATCCTCAATAACAGGAACATCGGGGCGCAGATCCTGATCCCTGAACCAGCCCCAATTCATGCGGATAGCTTTCATTCCGGCGGAAAGCGCGCCTTCTATATCATTAATGGGATGATCTCCGACATATGCACATTCTTGAGCATCAAGTCCAAGCCGCCGTGCGGTATATAAAAATATTTCAGATTGAGGCTTAGCAAAAGGCAAATCGCCCGAAACAACAAGTATATCGCAATACGGCATAAGACCGCTCTGCTCCATTTTTCTGTGCTGAAGAATTGACGGACCGTTTGTAATCACTCCCGTCTTAATTCCACGGCGGCGCAGTTCTTTGAGAAGCGGAACAGAGTTATCAAAAATAACATTGAAATAACCGAACTGTGTATCGTAATGCTCGGCAAGCTCTGTTTTTGAGGGAGAATTTTTCCATCTCCACAAATCAATCAGGCTCTGATACCATTCCTCGCGGTTTACATAGCCGCCGTTGCCCGTCTCGACCATATCACTTTTTCTTTTTATTTTTTCTTTCTCCGGCAAATCGGGCAGATATTTGTTCATAAAGGCGTCCATATATCTTTCAAACGCCGCTGTTCTGTCCTGCAGAGTTTCGTCAAAATCAAATAATACTGCTTTTATCATAATCAAGTTGCTCTTTAAGTTCGTTTACATTATTAAAGATTTTCTCAGGTCTCAGATAATGAATCAGCTCAACGCAGATTGTTCTGCCGTATAAATCTCCGCTGAAATCAAAAATATGCGTTTCGGAAAGAGGCTTTTCCACTTTCCACGTCGGACGAAGACCTATATTTGTAAACGATTTGTACGTGTTTCCGTCAACCGTTGTAATACTTTCATACACACCGTACTTCGGCACAATCATCCCGTCTGGAAAATTCTGATTTATTGTCGGAAAACCGATCGTTCTTCCGCGCTTGTCACCCTCGATTACCTCCGCTTCAAACGTATAGTTATACCCGAGCATTTCATTTGCGGAGCTTATCCTTCCCTCTCCGACCGCACGCCTTATTCGGCTTGAACTGATAGGCAGATTTTCAAACTCCTGTGCCTCAAGGATACGAACCCAAATATTTCTTTTTTCAAGATAACGTCTCAAATCCATTGCCGACCAGAGCGCATTTTTACCGAAACGGAAATTAAAGCCGCAAAGAAGCGTCTGAGCGTGAAGCTCCCCAAGAAGGATTTTCTCGATAAACTCGTCGCCTGTGAGATTTTTTATTTTGTCAAAATCGGCAAAAATTACATTTGGATACCGTTTCATAAAAAGGCTTTTCTGCAGCAGCGAAAATCTGTTGTTTATACAGTAAATTGTTACATTTTCCGCGCCCGTAACAACAGTTTTATGAGCAAGGTGCATACCGTCAAAATCACCGAGTGCAACCGCTATTCTGTTTTTATATTCATAATCAGCCATAATCTATTTGTCAATAAAAACCCGTTTAACCTTAAGTTCACCGCTCACAGCCTGACCGAGACCGAGAAACTGTCCCGAAGGCTCATATACACGATAAAGGGCATTTTCTGCCGTCTCGCTCTTCAGTCTGCATAAATCAAGCGCGCCTCCGTTTTTAAATCGCACGCTCTGAGCGGGGCTTACGGTTATTTTGTCATATTCCGAAAGAATCTTATCTACCGGCAACAATATGTCCGCAAAACCGATTCCCTCATTTTTTCTCCTTTGCAGTTCATCAACAGAGATACAATCCTCGAGCAAAAAGCCTGAAGCCGCTTTTCTCTCAAGAGCGGTCATCACCGCTCCGCATCCGAGATCTCTGCCCAGGTCGTCTATCAGCGTCCGTATATATGTACCCTTTGAGCAGAGGACATCTATCGTGAATTCTCCGTTTTTTTCCCCGACAAAACTGAGATTCTTTATTTCCGCAGTTCTCTCGCTGCGCACAACCTCAATTCCCCTACGCGCCAAATCATAAAGGCGCTGTCCGTTTAATGAAACTGCGGAATACATAGGCGGAAGCTGTTTTATTTTTCCGTGAAATCGATCAAGAGCCGTCAGTACATCGCTGACAGACACATCAACGTCGTATTCGGCGGTAACATTTCCCGTTATATCAAGCGTATCGGTTGTTATACCCAAAACGAAAGAAGCGCGGTATTCTTTATCGGTTTCAGGAAAAAAATCCAGAAATTTTGTTGCTCCGCCGAGCATAACAGGCAGAACGCCCGTTGCCATTGGATCAAGAGTCCCCGTATGACCGCACTTTTTCTCACCCGTTATCGCGCGTATCCTTGAACATACGCCGAAAGACGTTATACCCTTTTCCTTATAAACACAGATTACGCCTGTCATCCAAGAATTTCTCCGCACTTTTCAATCAGGCGTTTTCTTGCTTCGTCAACCGAGCAGTCGAATCTGCACGCCGCTGCCTGAGCGTGACCGCCTCCTCCGAAGGATTTTGCAAAATCGGCGGCATTTACCTTTTCAAACGTCCTTATTGACGCCTTGCACGTGCCGTCGTTTTTCTCGCGTATGGTTATCCCGATTTCAATGCCCTCAATCTGGCGTGTCAGCGGTGCAAGCGATTCCGTTTCCTGTTCATTCGAGCCTGTTATTTTATACATTTCCTGCGTTACGGTTATAATTGCAACCCTTTCGCCGCAATAAAATTTCATTCCGTCAATAGCAAGTTTTTCAAGATGGGCATATGTTTTCGTTTTCGTTTCAAACATAAGACGGTTTATATAGCCGTTATCCGCTCCAAGCTCCATCAGATCCGCGGCTATACGGTAGGTTGACGGAGTGGCGGACGCGTAACGGAAACAGCCCGTATCTGTTGAAATTCCCGTGTAAAGACAATCTGCAATTTTTTTATCAATTTGAACTCCAAGCTCCAGAATGACTTTATATATGATCTCGCAGGCTGACGCCGTTTCCTCAAGCAGAAGATTTTCGGCATACTCCGTATTTGTGCCGTGGTGATCAATACAGAGATTGATTTTTCCGCTGTATTGATCGGCAAGCGGACCCAAAAGATTTTCCGTAGCCACGTCAACACAGACGATATATTCCTCTTCAAAATCTTCATTTGCCAAGCCGCTTTCCATATAATTGTATTTTGACGGAATTTCATCTGCGTTCACAACTCTTGCCCTTTTTCCGCATTTCATCAGTGCACGGCATAACCCGAAGCCGCAGCCCAGAGTATCTCCGTCCGGGTGAGCGTGAGTTAAAATAAGAATATTATTATGCTCTTTTAAAAGCCTTGCGCATTCTTTAACATCAATTCTCATTTGACGCATCCTTCAGTTTTTTTAGTATTCCCATACCCTTTTCGATAGAATCATCAGCGATAAAAGTCAGTTCGGGTGCTTTTCTCAGATGAAGATTGTTTCCAAGCTCGCGGCGGATATAGCCTTGCGCCGAAGCAAGTCCGCTGCAGGCGGTTTTTGCAGTCTCTATACCGTCAATTGAGCTGACATACACCTTTGCGCAGCTTAAATCATTGGAGACCTTAACGCTGACAACTGTAAGCATTTTTCCCGCTACGCGGGGATCCTTAAGCTCACGCATAAGAGAAATAATCTCTCGCTTTATATCCTCCGCTATTCTGTCTGTATGAAATCCTGCCATAATTAATCCCTGTATTCCTCAATGATATAACATTCAAAAATATCCCCTGCTTTAATGTCATCCCAGTTTTCAAGAGAAATTCCGCATTCATAGCCGGAGGATACCTCTTTGACATCGTCCTTGAACCTTTTGAGATTTTTGATTCCTGTGTCGGCGATTTGCTTTCCGTCTCTTATAACGCGTACTTTTCCGTTTCTGCGAACTGTTCCGCTTGTTACAAGAGAACCTGCGATTGAACCAACGCTTGAAAGCGTGTAAACCTCGCGCACCTCAACCGTTCCCGTGTCCACATTTCTGTATTTAACGGAACGCATACCTCTCATTGCGGACTCAATATCCTCAATGGCGTCATAAATAACGTCGTACTGCTTGATTTCTATGCCGTCGCGCGCCGCATTATCAGCAGCGGCAGGCTCAATGCCTGTTGCAAACGCAACGATAATCGCATTTGACGCATTGGCGAGCATAACGTCCGATTCATTGACAGCGCCTACGGCACCATGAATGATTTTAACCCTAACTTCATCGTTTTCAATCTTAAGAAGCGACTGCTTAACTGCCTCAACCGAACCCTGAACATCGGCCTTTACGATAATGTTAAGTTCTTTCAGTTCGCCCTCCTCAAGAGTGGAAAACAGCGTATCAAGCGTAACCTTTTGATACAGTTTGAATTCCTGCTCCTTGGCTGCCGCCTTTCTCTGTTCAACAAGCTCCCTTGCAAGGCGCTCGTCGGAAACAGCGTTGAATTCGTCGCCGCTCATCGGCGCAGTGTCAAGTCCCATAATTTCAACAGGAACGGACGGACCTGCCGATTCAGTCCTGTTTCCTCTGTAATCCGCCATTGCGCGGACTCTGCCGACCGCAGTGCCTGCCACAACATAATCTCCGAGATGAAGGGTTCCGTTCTGAACAAGGAAGGTTGCAACAGGTCCTCTGCCTTTATCTATCTTTGCTTCTATAACTACACCCTTTGCCGATCTGTCTGGATTTGCTTTAAGCTCCGACATTTCCGAAACAAGCAGTATTGTTTCAAGCAGCTTATCAATTCCCATTTTAGTTTTAGCAGAAACAGGAACGCATATTACATCTCCGCCCCATTCCTCGGGAACAAGATTATATTCTGTGAGCTGCTCCATGATTCTTGTGGGATTTGCTCCCTCTTTATCCATTTTGTTTATAGCTACGATTATATCTATCTCCGCCGCTTTGGCGTGGTTGATTGCCTCAACAGTCTGCGGCATAATGCCGTCGTCAGCCGCAACAACAAGCACCGCAACGTCCGTTGCCATTGCACCGCGAGCACGCATGGCTGTAAACGCCGCGTGACCCGGAGTATCAAGGAATGTAATTTTCTGATCGTTTACTTCAACCTGATAAGCGCCGATTGCCTGCGTGATTCCGCCTGCCTCGGTTGAGGTTACGTCGGTATCCCGTATAGCGTCAAGAATAGAAGTCTTACCATGGTCAACGTGACCCATAACACAAACAACGGGAGGACGTGTTACGGCATTCTCGTCATTTTCAAGTTCCTCTTCAATAATCTGCTCCTCAATCGTTACTTCTACCTTTTTTTCGACAGCGGCGCCAAGCTCCGTTGCAACGATTTCAGCGGTTTCAAAGTCTATTACCTCGTTTACGGTTGCCATAACGCCAAGCGACATAAGCTTTTTGATAACCTCTGTCGCCGTCATGCGCAAAAGAGTTGAAAGGTCGCCGACGGTGATTTCGTCCGGCACCTGTATTTTAATCTGCTGTTTCTTTCTCTGCTCGGCAATTCTCGCAAGTCTTTGCTGTTCTGTTTCCTTCTTTGAGCGCGCATGTATTCCCTGAGGCTTTTTCTTTCTGTACTGCTTTGATTTCTGGCTGAGCTTCTGCTTTTTCTGATAATCACCCATGGATGATGTGGGTGCAATATCTTCATATTTTTGATTGTACTTTTCAAGGTCAATATTATTGAAACGCGTGTCTATACGGCGCGCCTCGCCCTTTGTTCTCGCCTGCGGAACCTGATTTGCCTTTTTCTTTGCCTTTTCCTCGGCACGCTTTGCCGCCTGCTCCGCCATCTGAAGAATAGCGGCCTGACTCTCGCGCTTTTTATCCTTTTCTGTGAGAGCTTTTTTGGGAGCGTGCTGCTTCTCTTCATCTGTTTTTTCTTTCTTCTGCTTCGGTTTTGCGGTTTTGAAATAAGAATCAAAGCTGCTGACGCTGTTATCCTGCGTTATTTTATCAAAAAGGATATTTAGTTCATTTTCCTCAAGGACAGCGCCTGCCTTTTTCGGCGTTCCGCCGCAGTACTCGCTAAGTATTTCGATAATCTCCTTATTGGTTTTTCCGAAGTCCTTTGCCACATCGGAGACTTTAACCTTTATTACCATATATCGAATTCCTCCTGATTCAGTTTATGATATGTCTGACAACAGTGAAATGATTTTCTTGCTGAAATTTTCATCATTCACCGTTATAACGCCTGCTTTATAGCCGCAGGCATAATGGATTTGCGAAATTGTTATTTCGGATACAAACACAGGTATATCTGAATTATGCTTTTCGATAAGTTTGTTAAACTCCCGTTTCAATCTTTGAGACGAATCACCTGCGAAAAGAAGCAGCCGCGCTTTTTTATGAATAACCGCTCCGACTGCAGCGTCGTGCCCCATTGAGAGCTTCCCTGCCCTTCGAGCAAGACCGAGCATGGAAAACAGCTTATTTGTTTCCATCAGCAATTTCTTCTTCCATTTTTTCATATATATCATCTTCAATTTTCATTGAAAATGCACGTTCAAAGGCTTTCTTTTTTCTCGCCTTTTTTAAACAATCTGCATTACGGCAAATATATGCCCCTCTGCCGTTTTTCTTTCCCGTAAGGTCAAGACTTATCTCGCCCTCCGGACTTTTAACGACTCTGACAAGCTCGCGTTTTTCAAACATTTCCCCGCAGCCGGTACACATACGCCGTACTTCGCGTTTTGCTTTCATTTCATACCACCGGATTATTTTTCATTATTTGATTCAACCGAACCTTCATAAAATCCAGATTCGGGCTTGATGTCTATCTTCCATCCCGTAAGTCTTGCCGCAAGTCGGACATTCTGTCCTCTGTTTCCAATTGCAAGACTAAGCTGAGAATCGGGAACTGTTGCGCGGCAGGATTTTGCCGTTTCGTCAAGTATTTCAATACCGCACACATCTGACGGCGCGAGAGCCGCAGCAATAAATTCCGAAGAATCCTCACTGTAATCGACAATATCGATTTTTTCTCCCCCGAGCGCATCAACAATATTAGAAACCCTCTGTCCTCTCGGACCGATGCACGCGCCTACAGCGTCAACATCATCTTCCTTGCTGTAAACAGCGATTTTTGTTCTTGAACCTGCCTCGCGCGCAACGGATTTAATTTCAATAGTTCCGTCAAAAATTTCCGGCACTTCCGTTTCAAAAAGACGCCTTACAAGTCCCGGGTGTGTGCGTGAAATCATTATCTTAGGTCCTTTTGTGCCGTCCTTAACATCAACAACAAATATTTTGATTGAATTGCCCTCAACAAGTGTTTCACCGGGAACCTGTTCCGTTTTCGGAAGAACCGCTATGGTTTTTCCGATTTCAACAGTGGCGTTTCCTGTGATCGGATCAACACGGGTAACCTTTGCGGTAACAAGCTCCTGATTTTTGCTTTGAAACTCTGCAAGCTGCATTCCGCGCTCTGCTTCGCGTATACCCTGGCGGATAACATGTTTGGCTGTCTGGGCGACAATTCTTCCTAAATCCTTTGTTTTAATCGGAATATCTATTGTTTTTCCGATTTTTGCCGACTTGCGTATCTGCTGCGCCTGTTCGAGCGTCATATCGGTATCACTGTCCTCAACGGTTTCAACAACATTTTTGCGGACATAGACCTTGATTTTTTCTTTTTCCGGGTCAATATCACAGTGAACTATATCCTTGCCGTTAAAATCGTGTTTTGCGGCAACAATTATTGCTCCTGCAATTTTTTCATAAAGATATTCAGCGGAGATACCTTTTTCCTCCTCAAGCATTTTCACTGCCTCAAAAAATTCCTTGCTCATTTTTCCTATCAACCTTTCTTTTCGCTGCTGACAAACCTTCTGCTGCAGCGTTTTTGTTATATTTCCTTTTTAAAATTATCGGTATCAAAATCGTCAAGCTTAACGTGTGAGGTGTCTTTTTTATCAACCGTTATCTCTTTTCCGTCTTTCAGTCTGACGGTTATGCTGCCGTTTTTATACGAAGTCATTACTCCGTGAAAATCCCTCACACCGTCTATGGGACGTATCATTCTGAGCATTACGGGATAGCCTGTATATTTTTCAAAATGTCTTTCCTTTTTAAGTTCTCTTTCAACACCGGGAGAGGAAACCTCAAGCATATAGCTCTGCGCAATGGGGTCGGCGTCATCCAGGGGTTTCGTAACAGCGTGGGTAAGCGCTACACAGTCATCAATTGAAACGCCGCCGTCCTTATCAATAAAAATTCTCAGATACCAGTTCGTTCCTTCTTTTGTAAAGGTTATGTCCCACAAATCAAGAGACAGACTGTCCGCAATCGGTCTGACAATATCCTCAACACGTCTGACAGTATTTTTTCCCGCCATATGGAAATAAACCTCCTCACAATGATAAGAGAGCGGCCCGGCAGCCACTCTCACTTTCCTTAATTGCTTACGCTGAATAATATAATATATATATTATTTTTTGTCAAGGGTTTTATTTCTTAATTTTATAAATATTTCCTTCAAACGGGCGGAGTTTTTCCTCGATTGAACCTTTTGTTGAAAGAACAAGCTGTGCGTTTTTCGGAACAGGAGGTCTTTTTATATTTTTTCTGCCGAGGTTAAGCTCAACATAATACACTTCTCCCTCGTATTCCCTGAAATAGCAGTACACAGGTGCTTTTGTGCATTCTGCCTCGATAAACTCGCCGTACACCAGAGCAGGCGTGCTTTTTCTGAGAGCAATCGCCTTTTTGTAGAAATTCAGAACGCTGTCTTCTCTCGCCGTCTCGTCCTGCACATTGAAGCGTCTGTAATCGGATGTGATTTTGAGCCACGGTTTGCCTGTTGTAAAACCTGCATTTTCGGAATCGCTCCAATGGAACGGACTTCTTGCGTTGTCTCGCGTGCCTGTTTTGGCGCGTCTGAACGCCTTTTCTTCCTTCCAGCCTTTATTCACAAGTTCCTTGTAGGTGTTGACTGCCTCAACATCGTTAAGCTCTTCGGCACAGGTAAAATCAACATTACCCATCGACAGTTCCTGTCCCTGATAGATATACGGCACACCCCGAACAGTCATTTCAATCAGACCGCAGACCTTAGAGATGTCTTCTCTCCACGCACCTGTTTTGTCCACCTTTGAAACGATACGCGGATTGTCATGATTTTCAAAGAAAACGGCGGGCCAGCAGTGATTTGTATATCCTGTCTGGAATCTGGCAAATTCTTTCATAACCTTAAACAAATCATAATCGTATGTATCGTAGTTCGTGTGTCCCTGATTGATAAGGAAATCAAAATTGAAAACCGTGTCAAGCTCCTCACGGTAATCGGCGGTCAGCATTTTGTCCATTTCAATGCCCGCTCCGCCGCATTCTCCGACTGTATAAACATCATAGTTTCCGAATGTTTTTTCACGCATTTCGTGGAGATATTCGTGGAGGCGAGGTCCGTAGAAATAAAATTCGGCTCCTTTATAACCTGTGAGCAGACCAAGGAATGAGTTTGCCTCGGGCAGGTCGCGGTGCTTGCTGATAAAGTTTATAACGTCCATTCTGAAGCCGTCAATGCCCTTATCAAGCCACCAGTTCATCATATCATATACATCCTGCCGCATTTTTTCATTTTCCCAGTTAAGATCCATCTGCTTTTTGGAAAACAGATGCATTGCCCACTGATTTAGGTTTTCATAATAATTCCATGCAGGGCCTTTGAAAAGTGAAAGCCAGTTATTGGGCGGAGTGATTCCCTTGTCCGTGGCATCGCGCCAGATGTAGTAGTCGTGATAGGGATTGTCTTTTGATTTCAGCGCTTCTCTGAACCATTCGTGTTCATCGCTTGTATGATTTACAACAAGATCAATAATCAGCTTCATTCCGCGCTTATGTATTTCATCAAGAAGCGTGTCAAAATCCTCCATAGTGCCGAATTCTGCCATTATCTTTTTATAATCACGTATATCATAGCCGTTATCGTCGTTCGGAGAATCATAAAAAGGAGAACACCATATAGCGGTAACGCCGAGCTCCTGAAGATAATCCAGTTTCTGCGTAATTCCTCTAAGGTCGCCTATGCCGTCGCCGTTGCTGTCGTAAAACGAACGAGGATAAATCTGATAAATGACTGCCTCTTTCCACCATTTTTTTGTAAGAGTACCTTTATCGCTTACAAGCGACCCTGTTTCAAGATTAAACATTTCGCATATGTTGCTTACAGTGCGCTTGTCGATAAGACCTCCCGAAAGAGTATTCAGCATCTTAAATTTTGCTTTTCCGAGAAATCCGTTTTCAATAAGCGAATAAGGAAGGCGAAAAACAAGCAGAAGCTTCTCAAGCATATCCTTTGCCATAGGATTCCGCGCGCCCTCTTTAAAAGTTGTATCAGGAGTAATTTTAAACATTTTTAATCCGCCCTTTCAGCTTTTTTCACATAAATCCCTACAAAATAAAGAATATCACATATTCAAAAAAAAAGCAAATCCGCACATTTTATGCGGATTAACAATAAATATTCAGTTTAAGAGAATGGACATATGCTGAGCGGGATTGTCGATAAGCGCTCCTTTATAATCATATCTTGAACCGTGGCACGGACAGTCCCACGTTTTTGTGCTCTCATTCCAGTTCAGGGTACATTTCAAATGCGGACATTTGAGCGATACAATATAAAGTTTTCCGTTTTCATCTCTGTAAGCTCCTGCGTTCTTCCCGTTATATCTGATAACGGCTGCGCTTGAATTTTTGACGTCTTTTTCGGTCATCGCAGTGATTCTCAGATACTTGGCGAAGCCCTTTACCGTTTCTGCGGTATTCACACAGGCGTTTCCGGCAGTTGCAAAAACACTGAGGCGCGTCGGAGAAAACACATTAAAATCGCTTTTATATTCACCGCTTATCATATCAGAAACAAGATTTGCGGCGACCATCGAAGTTGTCATCCCCCATTTGCAGAATCCCGTCATAACAAACATATTCGGCGCTGCGGACGAGAATCTGCCGATATACGGTATATTGTCAAGTGTAATGCAGTCCTGGGCTGACCAGCTCGCGTCAACATTGAAATCACCGAAAAGTCTTTTTCCCGCATTTTCAAGGGTTTTAAACGGGTCGGCGTCATTGGGACAGCCTGTTCTGTGTGCCCCGCCGCCCAGAATAAGCCGATTCCCGTAAGAGCGCAGGGACAGTCCGCCGTCCGCGTCTATATACATACCGTTCAGTTCCCTGTTATATTCAGCAGAGACAACATAGCTTCTTTCCTGACTCATTCTCATAAAATACAATCCCGGAAAATTCACAAAGGGATAATGACAAGCAAGAACGATATTTTCCGCAGTAATTGTGCCGCAGTTTGTATAAATCACATTGTCAATGATTTTAGTCGACTGCGTGTTTTCGTAAATCTTAAGTTCGTCTGCTATCACATTCAAAAATTCAAGCGGATTGAACTGCGCCTGATTTTCAAAAACAAGCGCCGCTTTAACGGAAAACGGCAGTTCTGTTTTATCGGTAATGCTGCAGGGTATCCCCGCTTTATGGGCGGCGGCTGCCTCCTTAAATATTTTCTTTTCATCGCCCATTGTATAGAGATAGGCGCTTTTTCTTTCAAAATGGCACGAAATTCCCTTTTCCTTTATCAATTTTTCGTAATCCTCTATGGCTTTCTGATTAAGCTCTGCATATTGCTTTGCCGATTCTTCGCCGTAATAATTCAATATTTTACTGTATATAACACCATGCTGGCTTGTTATTTTGGCAGTGGTGTTTTTAGTCTGCCCGCTGCAAACCGTATTCGCGTCTATAACTACCGTGTCTATTCCCTTTTCCTTTAATCGGTATGCAGTCAGAAGACCGGCAATACCTGCGCCTATAACTGCCGTATTAACCGAAATATCACCCTGAAGCTGTTTATGCTCTTTAAACGTAACGCTTCTGCTCCAAACAGATTCCATATAAACCTCCGATAATTTCTGCAAAAAATAAAAATAATAAAGCATTTTTTCTTTAATTATGTTTGACGAAAATGTGTATTTTAATACGGATAAATAATTAGATGTTGAAAATTTTACAAAAACAATTATAATATCATTAAACGCATTATTTTTATTTAAGGGGTAAAAATATGGAAAAGTATGTTTCAAAAAAGGAATGGATGGCATATGCCGTCGGCGCGCTCGGTCAAGGTATGATTTATGCCATCATGAGCTCGTACATATCCGACTTCTATCTCAGCGTCCTGAAGCTTTCGCCGCTTTTCGTTCTGCTGCTTATGCTTATCGCAAGAATATGGGACGCGGTGAATGACCCTATGATGGGTTATATTGCCGACAGGAGCAATTTTAAAAGCGGAAAGATGAGACCGTATCTTATTTTGACGCCGATTCCGATTGCAATACTTACTATTCTTCTTTTCTACGCGCCTAATCTTTCAGGTTGGAAAATCCTCGTTTATGCAGCGGTAACATATGTTGCATGGGGAATGATTTACACTGCGTCCGACGTGCCTTTCTGGGGACTTCCCAACCTTATGACGCCGAATCCCGATGAGCGCGGAGATATTATCAGCAAAGGAAAAACGGCAAACGGCGTAGGCTCCGCAATTCCCATGGCTATATTTATGCTGCTCGGCTTCATTCTGCCGAAATTCAATATTGCAGGCACTCAGCTTGAAAAAACAAAATATATGACAATCGCTCTTATCAGTGCGATTATCGGAAATATCCTGTTTATTAGAGTGTATTTCAAGGCAAAAGAACGTGTCAATATTCCTGTTTCTCCTAAAAAAGCAAAGGGAGAGCCGGGTGCGCTGAAACTCATACTTACCTGCAAGCCGCTCATATTGACTGCGCTTATGGGTATTCTCTCTGCGGCAAGATATATGTATCAGGCCGGAGCAGTTCACGTTGCAAGATACAGCTTTTATATCGGCAAAGATTTAACGGGACTTTCCACTGCAGAAAAGGAGGCTGCGCTCCAGTCAAACATCAGCCTTGTTTCTACCGTTTTCTCGGTGGCAACCGCTATCGGTATGTTTGGCACAATGCTCCTTATGCCCGCACTTTTTAAAAAATTCAATTACAAACAGATCATCATTTCCACATCTGTTCTCGGCTTTGTGTCGTCCCTTGCAATATGGTTTATCGGATACGATCATTTCTGGGCGTGCGTTCCGTTTCTCGCTCTTTCGTGCGTTCCATGCGGCGCAATCAACATCTGCGTAAATGCAATGGTCGGCGACTGTCTTGACTATATGGAATGGAAAACAGGAAAGAGACTCACGGGAATGGGAAGCGCGGTTCAAAGCTTTGTCGCAAAGCTCGGTAACGCCATTTCGACATCGTTTATTGTTCTGATGTATATAATCGTTAATCTTGACGTTGCAAGCATCAATGCAAGCGTTACGGCTAATCCGCTTGAAATGAGCGAAACCATAAGAACCGGTATGTTCAGCCTTGTATCGCTTATTCCCGGAATTTCGCTCCTTGTCAGCACAATTCCCGTATTCTTTTACGATCTTGTAGGAGACAAGAAAAAGAGAATCACAAAAGAACTCGAGGAACGTCGTGAAAAAAACGGGATTGTAATTTCATGAGCGCAAAAGCACAGCCTGCGGTTAGCTGAGTCTGTATAAGATAATAATAAATGTAAAAAAAACGGCGTAGTCCTTTTGATGGGTTACGCCGTTTTGCAGCGTTTGGATATAAAAACAGCGTCCAAGTTTTATAGGCTTGGACGTTTGGCAGAGAAGTATTTGATTTACAACACCCCCCCACAAACCGAAATTTGTCTTTGTGCCTTATGGCTGTTTCCGAATCAACTTCCGCAAAAATCCTCACTTATCGCTCTTACCATTTAGAGACATATCTAACAACGCCGTAATTTGATTTCTCCGCGCATCAATTATTCTATTGCATTGTTAATGGCAATACATCATACAGAAAACTTGCCGCAAACGAGTATCGCTTTAAATGATTCAAAAAAACAAATTTTAGGGAATCTCTAAAGGAATCGTACACCGTTTTACGGCTTTAAGAGCATAGATGGTCTGCTTATCGAATTTGCATAAAGATAAAGGACGGGAGAAAATACTCTCGTCCTTTATCTTTAAAATTACGTACTTATCTCACTTTCATTTACGCCTACGCCGCAGGCTGTATTTTAAAGGATTCTTCATTTGATAAAGCCGTAAATTCCTCAAGGCAAATGCCCTTTTCCTTTATCAGTGCCGCTGCTTCCTTTCCCACATATCTGTAGTGCCACGGCTCAAAATCAATTTTGGTTATTTCTTTTTTATCCGCAGGATAACGCAGTATAAATCCGTAATCCCAGCAGTGTTCCATCAACCATTTCTGGCATTCGGAATTGAGCTGACTTTCATCAAGAATCTGGTTTTCAACAGTGACAATATCAAGTGCAAGTCCGGTCTGATGCTCGCTCGTGCCCGGGTAGGCTACCCATTTCGCAGCCTGCGCAACCGCCTCATCCTCTGAATATCCCTCTTCTTTATATTTTTCAACCTTGTTGTTAAAAAGAGTCGTCTGCTTTTCATTTGTTCTGTATGATGAACAAATCAACGGATTATATCCAAGCTTCCGCGCGTCATCAAGCATATTTTGAAGATCCTCATAAGCGTGCCTGTCCACTTTATGACCGTTTTTCAGTTCAACAAGATCCGGTTCCCAGTCATCCGGAATCGGATTTTCAGAATTGACAAGAAATTCAACCTCGCTCGGAATGCGCCGTGTGGTTTCTTCTTCCGTTTCCGGTTCGGCGGCCGTCAATTCCGAAGTTTTTTCAGGAACGGCTGTTTGATTGGGGCTCACTTTTATGGCCACTGCAGTAAATACAGTTGCAAGAACAGCAATGGATATAATGATAATCCATACTTTTTCAGCAACTTTATTTTTCATTTTCATCGCCCTTTTTAATGTTTTTACAACATTATTATAGCACGATCTCCATCAGTTGCTGAGGAACAATCGACATAATTTACATTTATTTTACATTTTTTCAATCCGGATTTCAGTTTTGCATTTCAATATGCTGTTCAGTTATAAGCTTCCAGCAAATCAGTGAACTGCTGTTTAAATCCTCCCTGTTCATATCAATTGCGGTTATGCAGCTGTTGCCATAGGTAGTATAATAATAAATTCCTTTATTTGCATTACAACAGGAGGAATACAACGTAAACTCATAATCTCCCGTATCAAGCCGAACACAGCCGCGCTGCTGCTCCACCGAGCCTAAAATATGAAAAAATTGGCTTACGCTTTCGCTTTCCGAATCTTCGCAAACGGAATTCAGTTTTGTAAAAACGGCTCTTACAAAGCGAGAAGCAGACGATAAATCGCCCGGCATACCAAGAGCGCCCATGCCTCTGCTATAGGTTTCAAGCTTCAATTTGTCCGAAAAGCGATTTTCGGGAGGCATTCTGGACAGGGACATATAATTGTTCAGATTAAACATCTGCATTTCAAAGGGTGGATTATTGGTGAGAACACCTACGGGGTTTTCACTGATTTTCAGTCCGTCCCTCAGCGGCTCGGCATTTATTGATCCCGAACGGTCGGAAATTATCCAGTGAAGCGGAGAAAGGGGCAGTTCATCACTGAAACTGATGTCAACGGGATTGATTTTTCCAAGCATTTCCTTCGCTTCGCAAACGGATTCACACTGACCTAAAATCCAAAGAGTCAACTCGAAAGGCGTAATATTATCCTTATCTTCCCGCTCTTGATGATAAAATGCGTTGTGAGGAAAGTTAAGCCCGGCAATACACAGTCCTTTTTCGTTTACGGCGTCATAATACAGCGGAAAATCATCCTCAACAGCCGCCATCCCGATAATTGCATAATGCTCTTCAAGTGTTTTTGCTTTTCTGAATGTAAGCGGAAAATTTCGGGGAGTAATCGTAATGTGCTCATTATAGGAGCATTCAATGTCCAGATTTCTTCCGAAATAAAAATCCTTTGTTTTGTATGCCACAGCAGTACACATAAAAATCATTACCTTTAACAAAATCAAATTATTTGTTATTAGTATGCTGCTTTTTTTCTGTTTTCATAGAATATAATTTCATATTTTCAAAAAAACAAAGAACCGCACAGTCGAATTCAACTGTACGTTTCATTAATTCGTCCTTATTTTATTCCCCCCCATCCCAACATTTGACAGTGAGCCTTTAATATTGAACAACATAAAAAATACCAAGTAGATTTCAAACTCTACTTGGTATTTTTGCTCTAATTAAAACTATTCGTTTACGAATTAAGAAACAAAACTGTTTCGTATTAGAGCACTGTGTAAAGATGATATAAAATAGATGCCTTTGAAAATTTGTTGTGAGGACTTGAACTAATGCATTCCTGTTTTTATCACACTTCAAAATCTAAAGGTTCACTTTATTTAATCTCGCAAGTTAATGTTCCAGCCAATTTTCCCGTTGTATTATTTGATTTGACAGAATATTCAATTTTCACATTTCCTTCAAAAGGTTTAATAAGCATAACCTTATCAAGCCAAACTGTTTCGTTTGGTCTTAATGCTCCAATTGTAAAACTATACTCACCATTCGTCCCTTCATCAGTTGATTGAACATAATCCTGTAATTCCTGTTCGTAATCATCAGAATCAGAGCCAGGAGAACTTATTCCGCCGTAGATATTAAAGACAGGAGTTTTATAATTTGGAATTTGTGGCTCAAAATCTTCTCTTGAAAATGATGAGTCATATTTGATTAATCTGTTTTCGGGTAATTTCAAAATTTCTTCTACTAAATGATCATCATATACAAAACCTTCAAGTCCTGCATAATCCGAATTGAAGAAAACTGCTGTTGGTTCTACAGGCGTTCCGTTAACAACTTTAATATTAATGGAAATTCTTTCATCACTTTTTTGTGATATATTTGTTATTGCCAAAGGAAGAATCATAACATCATCATATATATGAATATACATTTCCCTCAGTTCAATTTCTGACAGCTTTCCTTCTAACTCCTGAAGTAATTTGTATTTTTCTTTTTCATCATCTGTTCCTTCCAATGTCGTTTCATTGAACGGCAGTAGCGGAGAGCAGACCTGTAAATTTCCTACATCACAAAAGTCATCCTTTATTTCAATTCCGTAATAATTCTTTATGTTCTTTTTAAGAAACTCTTTATCGACCTTTGCAGGATGAGCTTTTGTAAGTTTCAATGAATATGCTTTAGATAATACCGGATCTTTCATAATATCACCTACAGTCATATCTTTTGTTAATTCATCAAAATCTTCTAATACTGAATTAACTGATTGTAAGTGATTTTCAGAAATTCTGTCTATAAGCAATTTGATTTCGCCGAGCATTTTCTGAGTCTGTGTATTATATAAATCAAATGCAGTTGCATTATATGGTATTAGTCTTTGTTCAACAACACCTGTTTCAAAATTAAATCCACCTACAATATGGTGTGAAAAATTCTTTTTGGGAAGCGGTGTATCTATATATTCAATTACTGTGGATCTTATTATTTCAGCTATTCGATTTATAGTAGCTTTTCTTTCGCCTTTTTCATAAGAATAACCAGTAATTCGTCTATGATTTAAATCAAACGGCAACTTTCCAAGTTCTCCATATTTTGTATTGGCAAAACAAATACACCTATCCCAAGATATTATTCCTGAAGCATAGCCTAATTCCAAAAGAACATTTGGATTCGGAAAGTATTTTATTTCATTATCTTCTTCATCCTTGTTTTTGAGCGGAGTATATTCCCCAACAATGCTAACATCAGCAATAAACAAATCACATTCTGATATTTTCTCATAAATAGAATCCATTATATCAGGTGAACCAAATCTATTTCGAGTAGCCTCGTCAGGAATAAGCTCAATTGAATCGGGCAAAGTTTTCTTTGCTGTCGCAATGCATTCTTCTATAAAACTTTTTGTTTGATTTGACGGCAAATCTGCCTGCCATGAAAAAAACACTTTAAATTCTTTTTTCAATATATCTACTTCTTCCGTTTTATTAATTGTATAATACACTTAACTTGAAAATTTCTTGTTGTTAAATTATATCATAAAAATTGACTTTTTTCAATTGAGCGTTAGACAACAAAATTTCTTATATTTCTAAATTCAGCGTTAAAGAAAATATTGAAATGAAAACATGATTTTTAATATTTCGGTCTATTAAGAAACCGTGTTTCTCAATTAAGAGAGACACGGTTGGATGTTTATTGCGTATAGAATTTTTATTCATCAAACTTGATTTTTCCTTTTTTGCATAATGACATAAACCTGCCTTTTGATGAAATATGCGGTTTGGATAATCCTTGCTCCCATCTGTAAATTGTTTGTTCGGTTACACCAATTTCTTTTGCCATGTCTGAACGGGAAAGGTACAGCTTCTTCCGAACAAATAAAACCTGTTCTGCAAATGTCATAATGTTTCTCCCTGAGGTATCTTGTCGGACAAACTATTGTCATAACACACAGCGTTTGTCAAATCAAAAACTGCCGTTTTTTTCTCTTTCAATATCTTTCCCGGTACACGATATAATTTATCTTTATTCCAATCCAGTCTGCTGTATAGAACAGCACATAATGACTTGCTGTAAACAACCATTTCACCGTTATAAGAATACAGATTCTTCGGGACAGTAAAAGAAGTAAAAGTTTTTCTGTGGTAAGGTTCAACTGCCATCAGTGTGCCGTCTTTATTAACAGAAAACCTTATAAATTCAGGATTCTCCATCAGTCTGATGGTTTCTTTGAAAATCCGAATACTTCCACTTGTAAGACGAATTGATATAAAAGTATTTTTATCCATTTTCTTTCACCATTTTGCTGCCGCTCCAAACCTCATAATGTGAAAAATCAAAAAGTATCATTAACTTCTTATCACACTGTACAAGTTTACCGGGTGTACGGTAATGATACTGTGGATCAAGTTCCCATGATTTAAATATCTGCCTTGCAAACATAGTACATTCAATCCTGTTATATTTATACTTTTTACTGCCTCTGATCCACTGTACTGCTTCCTTATCTTTTGATGGAACGGGCATAATAGCTATGCTCTTTGCTTTTTCATTTACATAAATCTCTATGCATTCACAATTATTCAGTGCGTCGTGCGAAGCGGTATTGAAAGCAACAGCTGATTCCCATATTGTCATCATCGGTTCCGTCAGACGGCTGAAGTATTTTCTTTGAACCACCTGAAATCCGTCTAATGAAACTGTTTTAATACCGATATCATATGCCATTACATTTCACCTGCCTTTTCTGTAGAAATATAGCCTTCTGCTAAATTTATTTTATATGCTTCCTCATGCTTTTCAACGGGAACGCCGAAACATTCCCTCCAGTCTTCCGGAAGATATGCACGGCATTTTCTTTTTCCTGTGTTTACGAAAAGTTCAAAATCATTTAGTTTAAACAGATATAATGCCTCATTATCTGATACGGCAGGCTTACCCAGCATCTTATAACGGTACTGCTTGTCCCAGTTCATAAGTTCAAAAAGCTTTGCAGCAAATATCTGACAAATCATATCACGGTTACGGATTTCTTTTTCTCCGCCACCCGTAGCCCATCTTAAAGAGTCAGGAGCATCCGCTTCACAGGGACGAATTATCAATCTCTGCTGTTCGGGATGTATCAATAACTGAATATGCGTAACGCCCGGAAATCTTCTCAAACACGCCATATTAAACTTAATTCGATTTTCCCAGACTGTAACCGCAGGCTCTCTTGTATGCGCAAACAATTCGGCTTTTGTCACTTGAAATCCTGCTAAATTTACAATTTCCTTTTCTTCTGATTCAGAAATTTGCTCCTGTATGTTTTGAAAAGCTTGTGTATTTTCATCATTCATCTTCTTTACCTGCCTTATGTTTCAAATTTTCTGCAAACCGTAATACTTCTGCACCGTTCATAACTTCAAACGGAAGCTGTCCTTCAACAGGACGGCTTTTTTCATTTGCCTGTAAACTTGTATTTTTCGGCAAATAATACAGCACATTATCCATGCTGAAATTATA
>CANPXD010000035.1 GCA_947585615.1 uncultured Clostridia bacterium | reverse complement strand
TCCATAACAACACCCCCGTTCCCTTTTATTATACAGGAAACTAGGGCGTTTGTATAGCTTTTTTGACAGGCTGAAAAATCCGGCAGGAATATCCTGCCGGATTTTTTATGTATCTTATCAATACCAATTTTTGATCCAGCCTTCCTCATCTGTTGCTGATTCCGTGGAAGATGACGTTGTGGTATCTGTGGTATCGTCGTTCTTTTTGGCGGTTGTTTTATTTTTTTGGGCGCTTTTTGAAGGGTTTGCTTTGCCGGACGAGGAAACTGTTGTTTTTTCCGGGGAATCTTGTTCGCTGTCAAAATCAACCACGTTGTCGCCGCTGTCGAAGCTCTCTTGCCGCTCCTGCTTTTCAGCAGCCGCCTGAGTTTCGGTATTATTGGAAAACACCGTCATCTGCTTTGAGGTTTCACTGCCGGATTCACCGTCTGTCGGAACTTTGCCGCTGTTGGTTCTGCACGCTGCAAATCCGATTGTTACGAGCAGTGCGAGAAAAACAATTAAAATACTTTTTTTCATTTTATCACCTTGCTTTTTAATAAGAACAATCAGACTATTTTAATTTTTTTAAATACTTAAATGTTTCCTTTTCGCCCTTTTCTTTAAGCATAACAAGAAGTTCCTCAAGCATTGCGGCGGTTTTCGGATGAATGCTTATCCTGTTTTTTGCATTCTGAAAATATTGCAAAGGATGGGACTCTGTATAATTTTTTCCCTGATATATTTTACTTGCCGCAACACGGTCGCAAAACATTTCCTTAACATATTTGAGCGGCATTTCGACAGGTTCAATCTTCTTTGTTTTTGGGTTGTAGTCTGTCCAGTATTCATAATGATGTCTGTTTCTTCCCTTGTGGTGCATCCAAGCGGAGGAATAGCCCTTATCCTCACGTTCAAGCTCGTTCGGAGAGCGTGAGCCTGCATAGTATTTTCCTCCGGGTATGAATTCAGCCGGTGAATATTTTGATAAATCATGTACTAGACCCTGAAGAGGAATGCCTGCTTTCAGGCAGTGAAGCATGACCAGATGGCGATGGCGCGTTATTGTTATAAAATGTGAAACAGCCTTATTCATAAATTAATATTACTTACTCCTGTGAAAATGCGTATTTTAAGTCTAATCTCTGCCGTAAATATCACGCGTGTATATTTTTTCTCTTACATCACGCAGTTCTCCGCTTATTCTGTTGGCGATAATAATATCTGATACAGACTTGAATTCTTCAAGATTGTTTATAACAGGATTTCCGTCAAATTCCGAAGCGCCGTTGAGAGTCGGCTCGTAAATAAATACTTTTGCGCCTGCGTTCTTGATGCGTTTGATAACTCCCTGTATAGAACTCTGTCGGAAGTTGTCCGAATCAGCCTTCATAGTGAGCCTGTAAACGCCTATCGAAGCAGGTTTCCTGTTGCTGTGTCCTGCCAGTTCAAGAACTCTTGACGCAATATAATCCTTGCGTGTTGCGTTTGTTTCAACGATGGCATTTATAAGTTTTTCGGGAACGTCTCTGTAATTTGCAAGCAGTTGTTTAGTGTCCTTCGGCAGACAGTATCCGCCGTAGCCAAAGGACGGATTGTTGTAATGAGTGCCTATTCTCGGGTCAAGACCGATTCCCTCGATAATCTGCTTTGAATCAAGACCATGTATTTCTGCATATGTGTCAAGCTCGTTAAAATAGCTGACCCTGAGTGCAAGATAGGTGTTGGCAAAAAGCTTTACAGCCTCAGCCTCAGTCGGTCTCATAAAAAGAACAGGGATATTTTCCTTGATTGCTCCTTGCACGAGAAGCGCCGAAAATTTATGCGCCGCTTTTTCAAGCTCGTCGTTGCCTTCCGAAAAACCTACTATGATTCTGCTGGGGTAAAGATTGTCGTAAAGTGCTTTTCCTTCCCTCAGGAATTCGGGACTGAAAATAATTTTTGCATCGGGAAATTCTTTTTTTATACTTTCCGTATAACCTACGGGAACGGTTGACTTTATCACCATTACTGCTGAAGGATTGACTTCAAGAACCAGCCTCATTACCGATTCAACAGATGAGGTGTTGAAATAGTTTTTATCGGGATCGTAGTCAGTGGGTGTAGAAATAATAACAAAATCGGCTTCTTTATATGCCGACCTCGCGTCCGTAGTCGCTGTGAGGTCGAGATTTCTTTTTGCGAGGTATTCGGTAATTTCCGAATCCGCAATAGGTGAGATCCCCTTGTTTATAAGCTCAATTTTTTCCTCTATAATGTCAACGGCATAAACCTTATTGTTCTGGGAAAGAAGTATCGCGTTTGAAAGTCCCACATAGCCCGTTCCCGCAACGGCAACGGTCAGGTTGTGTTTCGTCATAAATTCAACGCCTTTCATCTAATTTTATAATATTTTTCAGTATATGGTTTGCAGTAAATCGCTGCGGAAAAGAAAATAAGGCGGCAAAAGCATTGCCACCTATATTATATATCATTTCTTTTTGAATTTGTCAAAAAATCCTTCTTTTCCGTTATTTTTCGGCGGAACGTAGCTTGAATCAAACTTTTTGAGAATCTCAGCCTGTTCTGCGGAAATTTCTTTCGGAATGTCAACAATGATTCTTACAAACTGGTCGCCCTTTCCCAGGGAATAAAGACGGGGGATGCCCTTGCCCTTCAGCTTGAAAACTTCACCGGGCTGTGTACCTGCGGGAATACTGTATTTAACATCTCCTTCAAGAGTCGGCACCTGAAGTTCCGAGCCGAGAACTGCCTGAACAAAAGTAATGTGTTTGTCATACCATACGTTAAAGCCGTCACGCTCAAAATATTTATGCGGCTTTATATTGACAACGATTTTAAGATCCCCAGCAGGACCGCCGTTAAAGCCTGTATCACCATAGCCGCTCATATTGACAACCTGACCGTTATTGATTCCGGCAGGAACGTCAACATTAATCTTGTTTCTGCGGCGTACCTTTCCCTTACCGGCGCATTTCTGGCAAGGAGTTTCTATGATTTTTCCGCGTCCGCCGCATACCGTGCAGGTTCGTTGGGTATTCATAACGCCAAAAGCCGTTCTGCTCTGAACATTTATAACGCCTCTGCCTCCGCACTGCGTACAGGTTTTGGGCGATGTTCCCTTTGCCGCTCCTGTGCCGCCGCATTCGCTGCAGTTTTCAACACGCGGAACTTCAACGGTTTTTTTACATCCCTTTGCCGCTTCCTCAAATGTGAGTGAAACGGAAACCTGTATGTCGCGTCCTCTTTGCGGAGCATTTGGATTTCTTGAGCCTCCAAAGCCTCCTCCTCCGAAGAAAGAGGAAAAAATGTCTCCGAGGTCAATGTCGCCGTCAAAGCCAAAACCGCCTCCAAATCCGCCGCCCTGACCGGCTCCGTAGCTTGGATCAACTCCCGCAAAGCCGAACTGGTCATACCGCGCTTTCTTTTCGGGGTCTGAAAGGATTTCATAGGCTTCGTTACATTCCTTGAATTTTTCCTCAGCTTCTTTGTCATTGGGGTGAAGATCTGGATGATACTTTTTCGCGGTTTTTCTGTAAGCCTTTTTTATATCGTCTGCCGAGGCGTTTTTTTGAATTCCAAGCACCTCGTAATAATCTCTTTTTTCTTCAGGCATATTTGCCTCCGTAAGTAATCATTTTAATGCCGATACCCCGCCTGCGGAGACCGAAAGCGGGATTCGGCTTTATAAATATTAGAACTTTGATTGTGTTCCTGTAAAAATCAGTTGTTGTCTACCTCAGTATAATCGGCGTCGGTATAATCAGCACCGCCGTTGTTCTGCTGAGCGTTGGGATTGGCATCCTGCGCGCCCTGTGCCGTCTGTGCTGCCTGATACAGTTTTTGGGAAACCTCGTAAAACTTGTTTTGCAGATCTTCCTGAGCAGACTTGATAGCGTCAAGATTGTCGCCTTTGAGAGCCTCCTTCAGCGCCGCTGTCTTTGTTTCAAGAGCATTTTTATCGTCAGCACTGAATTTATCGCCGCTTTCGGAAAGCAGAGTTTCTGTTTGATAAACCATCTGCTCAGCTCCGTTTTTGAGGTCAACCGCCTCTCTCTTTTTCTTGTCCTCATCCGCGAATTGCTCAGCCTCTTTGACAGCCTTTTCAATATCCTCTTTGCTCATATTTGACGAGGCAGTGATACTGATATTCTGCTCTTTGCCCGTGCCGAGATCTTTTGCGGAAACGTGAACGATACCGTTTGCGTCTATATCAAACGTTACTTCAATCTGCGGAACGCCGCGGCGTGCAGGAAGAATTCCGTCAAGGTGGAACATACCGAGCGTTTTGTTGTCCTTAGCAAATTCTCTTTCACCCTGAAGAACGTGAACTTCAACGGAAGTCTGATTGTCAGCGGCTGTGGAGAAAATTTGTGATTTCTTGGTGGGAATAGTAGTATTTCTCTCAATGATAACTGTGTTTACGCCGCCCATTGTTTCAATACCGAGCGACAGTGGAGTAACATCAAGAAGAAGAAGCCCTTTAACGTCTCCGCCGAGAACGCCTGCCTGAAGTGCTGCGCCCATGGCAACGCATTCATCGGGGTTGATACCTTTGAAAGGCTCTTTTCCGCTGAATTTCTGAATTGCCTCCTGAACAGCGGGAATTCGCGTTGAACCGCCGACAAGAAGAATCTTGTCGATATCATTCATTGAAAGTCCGCTGTCTTTCATTGCCTGGCGTACAGGACCCATTGTTGCCTCTACAAGATCCGCTGTCATCTGATTAAACTGTGCTCTTGAAAGGCTGAGTTCAAGGTGTTTGGGACCTGTTGCATCGGCAGTGATAAAGGGAAGTGAAATTTGGGCGGTTGTCATACCTGAAAGGTCTATTTTTGCTTTTTCAGCAGCTTCCTTAACACGCTGCATAGCCATTTTGTCGGAAGAAAGGTCAATGCCGTTTGATTTCTTGAATTCAGCGACAATCCAGTCCATAATTTTTTTATCAAAATCGTCACCGCCGAGTCTGTTGTTTCCTGCTGTTGCAAGAACCTCCTGAACTCCGTCGCCCATTTCTATTATTGAAACATCAAAAGTGCCTCCGCCGAGGTCGTAAACCATAACTTTCTGGTCGTCCTCCTTGTCGATGCCAAAAGCAAGCGCAGCGGCTGTAGGCTCGTTGATGATTCTCTTAACCTCAAGACCGGCGATTTTTCCCGCGTCCTTAGTAGCCTGACGCTGTGCGTCCGTAAAATACGCAGGAACAGTGATGACGGCTTCCGTTACCTTGTCTCCGAGATAGCTTTCAGCGTCTGTTTTCAGCTTTTGAAGAATTATTGCCGAAATTTCCTGCGGCGTGTATGCCTTACCGTCGATGTTAACCTTGTAATCAGAGCCCATATGTCTCTTGATTGAGCTGATTGTTCTTTCGGGATTTGTGATTGCCTGGCGTTTTGCAACGTTGCCGACCATTCTTTCTCCGTCTTTGCTGAAAGCAACAACAGACGGAGTTGTTCTTGCACCTTCGGCGTTTGCGATAACGACGGGTTCTCCGCCCTCAATAACGCTTACGCAGCTGTTTGTTGTACCTAAATCAATACCTATAATTTTTGCCATAACTGTTTTCCTCCTATTTGTTTTTTAATTTGCTGATTTGACCATTGCAGGTCTTATTATTTTATCATTGATTTTATATCCCTTCTGGAACACGTCAACGATTTCGCCGTCTTTATAGTTTTCATCTTCAACGTGCATAACGGCATTGTGAAGATTCGGATCAAATATTTCTCCTGTTTCTCCGAATATCTCTACCCCGAGCTTTCCGAGAATGTCAACGAGACTCTGATACGTCATTTCAACGCCCTTTCTGAGACCGTTATAATCCTCGTTTTCACTTGCTATCGCGCGTTCAAGATTGTCTATTGCGGGAAGCAGTTCCTTTACGGTCTGCGCCTTAGCGTATGAAAAGGTTTCCTGCTTTTCCTTTTCGCTTCTTTTGCGGAAATTTGCATATTCCGCTGTCAGCCGCAGAAGCTGATCCTTTGTCAGGGCAAGTTCCTCTTCAAGAGGATTCTTTTCCTCTGCCTTTTTTTCTTCGGCATCACACTCTTTTTTTTCTTCTTCTGTCTCAGGTTTGATCTGAGTCTCTTCTTTTTCTTTTCCCTTTTTACTCAAATGTTATACCTCCTTTTTGGAGAAATTCCTTTACTGTATTCATTATATATTCAACTCTCGGCAGGATAAACGAATAATCTATCCGCACAGAGCCTATAATGCCCAAAATTGCCGTTTGGCTGTTGTTATAATTAAGCTTTGACAAGACGGACGTTGTATTTTTCATTTCATATATATAGTTTTCATCACCTATGAGAAGTTCAATTTCCTTGCCTTGAGCGGCATACTGTGAAAGCAGATCTATCAGTCTCTTCTTTTCAGTGAGGAATGATAAAAGCCTGTATACCTCGTCGCCGAGTTCCTCATGAGAAAGCAAATTTGTTTCTCCGTCTATTACAAGAGTGCTTTCGGACGCCTCCCTGCAAATAGAGCAGAGACTGGTGAGAACAGGAAGCATATCAAAAGTCTTATCTCCCAAAACGGGTGCAGTGCTTTGTATAAGGCTGAGATTAATTTCCGTAAGCGGTGTACCGATAAAAAATTCAGACGCAATATAATAAAACAGAGATTTGAATTCTTCATCAACAAGGCAATCGGCTTTGCAGACGGAGGATTTTATTTTTCCGCCGACTGTCAGCATAACAATCATTGCCCTGCCGTTTCCGGCAGGAATAAGATCAACGCCCTGAACACTGTCCAGTTCATCTTTTACCGTATTGAAAAAGGCTGCGCAGTGCGTTGTTTCGGAAAGAAGACCCGCGGCGTCGCGCAGCAACCTTTCGGGGTCTCCGGCATTAATAGAAAGCTT
Source organism: uncultured Clostridia bacterium (assembly GCA_947585615.1). Lineage (GTDB taxonomy): Bacteria > Bacillota > Clostridia > Oscillospirales > Acutalibacteraceae > Eubacterium_R. Next base: position 13,663 of record CANPXD010000035.1, on the reverse strand, counting down.
TTCTAAAAAATATTTTTTTTCAAAATCCGAAAGCGGCTTTGGGATCATAAGATTATTTACATAATATCTGTATGATGCCTTGCTCGGGATTCTGCCGCCGCTTGTGTGCATTTGCTCAAGAAATCCCAGACCCGAAAGATATGCCATTTCATTTCTTATTGTGGCGCTTGAAATACGGTAGGGGAGCAGTTCTGAAAGCGTTTTTGAACCGATAGGCTCACCGGTTTTGATATAGCTGTCAATAATCAGACTTAGGATTGCGTCGCGTCTTTCACCTATCATTCTGCACACCACCTTTTGGCGTTAGCACTCTCAACCCAAGAGTGCTAACATCAATAATTATATTATATCCAATAAATGGTTTTGTCAACACTTTTTTTAAAATATTTTCCTCCATAGGCTTTATTTATATAAAAAAAAGAAGTATCCAAGATACTTCCCTTTTTATCCTATCGCGTTTGCGAGCATTCGGCTGTTGATCATAAGCATTGTTTTTTCATTCCCGGCAAGATCTTTGTGCGAAAACTGATTTTCGTTATGCTTTTCCGCCGTTTCATACATCGTTTTTTCAATCTTATACGCCTGCGGCTTTTCCGTTTCGTCTTCTTTTTCAAAAGCAGATTCGCTTGCGTAGATATATCCGTAAAATTTCTGACCGAAATGTTTATCTCCGCTTGTAAAGGTGCAGGTGTCAAAATATTTTCCACGCCAGTGAGATTGTGATACCGTAACGGTATTTTCATCGATTACCTCAACGACGGCAACGTGATTGCTCCAGCACGCGATAGCTCCGAGCCTCGGTTCCTGTCCGTAATCATAGTAACCGTTTTTTTTGTTGATGCTCCACCAAGATTCTGCGTTGCCTCTCTTTATCAGCGGTTCCTCTCCTGTAATTTCATATATTCTTCCGTAGGCATATGCCGTGCAGTTTGGCATACCATAGCCTGTTTTTGAAAACGCATTCAGACTTCTGTTGTAATAGGAACTGCTTCTTGACGGAGCGGAAAGTCTTGGTTCAAAAGAGTCGCTTTCAGCAAATGCTGCGGTCGGAAACACAATTACTATAAGAATAAAAGCTGCCAACGCGAGCATTACCGATTTGATTGCATTCTTCATTTTTTCCTCCTCAGTTTGATTGGCACGGATGCCTTTCTCTCTAGGACGCAGTAATTGTAACACATTTGTAACTTTTTAATCTATGTGAAATCTAAACAAGCATTTTGTAACCATTTTGTAATAATTGTACAGGATAAACAAAATTTTTTGAATATTGTTGACAAAAAACTTTACAAAAATTTAAATATGTATATATATCATTTGCGTTTTACTGCAAAATATTCCATTTTTGAAATGATTTTACATTGCATTTGTATAATTGTTACAAATAGCAGACAATAAAACGGGCATAATGTATTTGAAAGGAATGATAATATGCCCGATATGTTTAATTTTACGCCGGAGATGAACAGTTACTTCAATACTCTTCCGAAAAATCTTCAGGAAACGATACTCCAGACAGGAGCAAAAATCAACAGCCTTACGGATTTAAAAGAAATAGCAAAGGAGTTTTCCGGAAATGAAAATGCCTGAAAAGGACAGAGCTGTCTCTTCACCGAAAGGAAGCTATATAAAGAAATACAAGCTCAAACCTTCTTTGACAAACAAATATTCCGTGAACGTAAGCAATCCGACGGTTCAGCCTGATGAACGCACGGAAATGGGGGTTGCGATTCCAAGCAGGGAAAATATTGAATATTCAAAGGAATATCAAGAAGAAAACAAGCTTTGAGCAAAACAAAAAAGCTGCCGGCAGGCAGCTTTTTTTGTTTGAAATTTACATATGGAAAATAAGGTCGTCGCTCTTTTTATTGAAAATCCAGATGCCTATGAAGAGTGTTGCAAAAGCCCATGTGACTGCGTACAGCAACAGCTTCCAGCTCATCGGATTGCAATACAACACGCATTGTCTGAAAAGCTCCAGCATCGAGTAAAGAGGATTTATTTTTATAACGATCTGTACCCAAGGCGTCGTAACCACCGAAAGATGATATATAATGGGAACACAATAGAAAAGCAGTGTGCAGAAAACCTCCCAAATATATTCTATATCCCTGAAATAAACCTGGAGCACAGAAAGAATAAGTCCGATACCTACAACAAATATTAGCAGAATAGCCATAGGAATAAAGAAAAGAAGCGCATAAGCGTTAATTTTTAAATCCGCGCCTCCGCTTAATCCTGTCAGCTTAAAAAATACCCATACGCAGATATAGCAGACTATCGAAATGGCAAAGGTTACGAAATTTGAAAAAATACCCGAAAGGGGATACATATATTTGGGAACATAAACCTTTTTAATAATAGGGGCGTTGGCACGGAAAGAGGTAAGTGCTCTTTTTGTTGACGAGGTGAAAAATTCAAACAGCAGTCTGCCCGTAAAAAGATAAACCGGATAGCAGACTATATTTTCCCTTTCCGCTCCGAAAATGTTACTGAACACAACGGTAAGAACAATCATATTGAGGAGCGGCTGGACAAAGCTCCACAATATTCCGAGCCAGGAATCCCTGTATTTCAGTTTGACATTCTTACGGGTAAGCTCCCGCAAAAGATTTTTATATTTCTGAAACGTCTCAACAAAATGGGAGGTTTCCTCATTTTTTTTCAATTTCATTTTTAACCTCTGAAAACATATTATCCGATGATAGCAAATTATATCATAAGATATTCCATTTTGCAATAATTATATTTTATTTGAACAATTCGGCGATATAAACGGCGGTTTTTCTGGCCGATATGTTGCCGTCAACAATGTAGTCGGCGGCAGAAAGATATTTACTTCTGCGTTCTTCAAACAGTTTTTTTGCATTTTCGCGATTTTTGAAGAGCGGACGAGTGGCTCCGTTCCCGACTCTGTCGCAAATTACATCAAATGACGCGTCAAGAAAAACCACCTTTGAGCCTTTTTTTATGGCTTTTACATTTCTTTCAAAGGTCATAGCGCCGCCGCCTGTTGAAACAACGACGTTTTTCATTTCGGCAACTTTTTTGCACGCCTCAAATTCAAGTTCTCTGAAATAATCCTCGCCTCTTGCTGCGAAAACAGCGGCTATCGCCATACCCGTTTCCTGTTCAACAAGCTCGTCGGTATCAACAAATTTTCTTCCCATAACCTTTGCAAGTTCTTTTCCCACTACGGTTTTCCCTGCGCCCATAAATCCGCAAAGCACAATGTTCATTATCCGTCAACCTCTTTCACACAAAATAAACCGGTTTATTTCCGCCTGCAAAGCTCAATTACCTTGGCTATATCGCTTTCGGAAAATTCAGTGCCGTTCCATATTTCCTCAGCAACGGCAGCCTGCCATACAAGCATTGGAAGTCCGTTTGAATATTTTAGACCCGATTCACGGGCGTATTTGAGAAACAGCGTTTCCTCGGGATTGTAAACAGCGTCAAATGCGGCTTTTGATTTTCCGATTATTTTCTTTGAAAGAATGCTTGCATCAATATTCGGAAACATACCGACGGGAGTTCCGTTTATAATAAGGTCGTAACCGTCGGAAATGTTGTCTATATTTGAAACACGTGCGTCCCTGTTGAGTTTTTCTTTGATTTCATTTCTGATTTTTTCTGCGGCAGGGATGTCGCTTTCTCTTGCAGCGATCGTCAGGCAGCAGCCCGCAAGTGCCGCTTCAAACGCGAACATTCTCGCAACTCCTCCGGCGCCGCAAACAAGGACATTGCCATTAAGGTCAATATTTGCCGATTCAAGTGCACGCAGGAATCCTGCGCAGTCCGTGTTGAAGCCTTTTGCTTTTTCACTGCATTTAACTGTGTTTACCGCACCGAAAAGAGCAGCCTTTTCGTCCAATTCATCAAGATACGGAATAACGCTGATTTTATGGGGAATAGTTACATTGAAGCCGCGTAGGCTTTTCAGTTTCTCAATTTCGCGTCCAAAATTTTCGGGAGCAATTTCATACAACCTGTAATCACCGTCTATGCCGCTTATTTTTAGCAGTTCGCTGTGTATCAGAGGAGAAAGCGAATGACCGAGAGGGTAACCCGTAAGTCCGTAAGAATTCATTTTTGTCACCTCAGCTAAAACTATTGACAACTAAGTCCAAATTTTATAATATGATAATAACACAACAGTTAAATATTAACAACTATTTTTTAGGAGAGACCGATTATGGTATTTGAAAAAATCAGAGAAATACTTGCAGAACAGCTTGATATTGAGGACATTGATTCAATAACGATGGACAGCTCGCTTGTAGATGATTTGGGTGCGGACAGCCTGGATTCAATAGACATAGTTATGAGTGTTGAGGATGAATTCAAGCTTGAAGTTCCCGATGAGGTTGTTGAAAACATATCCACGGTTGCGGATATAGTTAATTATATAGAAAATAATATGTAATTAAATTACACATAATTGACATATCAAAATAAAAATATTAAAATAAAAGAGTAAGTTTAGACTTGCTCTTTTCTTGGTTGTTTATGATAATACGGCAGGTCAGGCGGAAAATTTAATGTACTGAGGAGGATTTCTTTGGAAAAAAAGTATGTTATGGCGCTCGATCAGGGCACAACAAGCTCAAGAGCAATAATTTTTAACAAAAAGGGAGAAATTGTTGCAAAAGCGCAGAATGAATTTACGCAGTTTTATCCGCAGAACGGCTGGGTTGAACATGATCCGAATGAAATTCTTTTTTCGGAAATGCAGGCGATTCTCGCTGTGCTCAGGGAGGAAAAGGTAAATCCCGATGAGATTGCAGGCATAGGCATCACAAACCAGCGCGAGACGACGATTGTCTGGGACAGGGAAACGGGGAAACCGGTATATAACGCTATAGTATGGCAGTGCCGCAGAACGGCTGAATACTGCGAGGAGCTGAAGGCCCAGGGACTCGGCGATTATATCAAGACTGCTACCGGTCTTTTAATAGATGCGTATTTTTCGGCGACAAAAATAAAATGGATTCTCGATAATGTTGAGGGCGCCAGAGAAAAAGCGGAAAGAGGGGAACTTCTTTTCGGCACTGTTGATACATGGCTTATCTGGAATCTGACCTGCGGAAAGGTTCATGTGACGGACTACAGTAATGCCTGCCGAACCATGTTGTTTGATATTGATAAACTGCAGTGGGATCCGTATCTCTGCGAAAAACTGCAGATCCCCATGTCTATGCTGCCCGACGTTAAGCCTTCAAGCTGCATTTACGGAACGTGCGCAAAATTCCCCGGTATGGAGGCGATAGAAGGAATCCCGATTGCAGGCGCTATAGGCGATCAGCCTGGCGCTTTGTTCGGTCAGGGCTGCTTTGAAGAAGGGCAGGCAAAAAATACGTACGGCACCGGCTGCTTCCTGCTTATGAATACAGGAGAAAAGCGCATTAATTCGCGTTCAAATCTTCTGACAGGCGTCGCGTGGGGAATTGACGGCAAGGTCACATATGACCTTGAGGGCTCTGCATTCAACGCAGGCTCGGTTATAAAATGGCTGCGTGACGAGCTTGAGATGATCAAGGATGCTCCGGAATGTGATGTGCTTGCAAGTCAGGTTGAAGATTCAAACGGACTTTATTTTGTTCCTGCGTTTACGGGACTCGGCGCACCCTATTGGGATATGTATGCGCGAGGTTGTATGATAGGTCTTACACGCGGAATCAATAAAAAGCATTTTTGCAGAGCCGTTCTGGAGAGCATTACATATCAGATGACGGATTTGCTTGAGGCAATGATGAGCGACAGCGGAATTCTTTTAAAGGATCTGAGAGTTGACGGCGGAGCTTCCGTATCCGATATTATGATGCAGATACAGGCGGATATGACCGGAGTGAATGTAAACCGTCCCGTAAACAGGGAAGCAACGGCTCTCGGCGCGGCTTATCTCGCAGGTCTTGCAACAGGACTTTGGAAGGATACTGACGAGATTGAGAAAAACAGGCAGGTAGACAAAATATTCGTTCCGTCTATGGAAACGGAAAAGCGCAACAAAGTATACGCAAACTGGAAAAGAGCTGTTGAACGCTCAAGAAATTGGGAAAGATAAATATTTTACAGGAGGATTTTTATGTCTAAAGTAGTATGTCCATGGAAACTGATTTCGGATTTTGTAACAGACGCGTTTGTTGGTTACGGCGTTCCGAGAGAAGACGCCGAAATATGCACTGACGTGCTTCTTGAATCCGACAAAAGAGGAATAGAGAGCCACGGTTGTAACCGTTTTAAGCCTATTTACATTGACCGGATCAAGGCAGGCATTCAGATGCCTGTTACCAATTTTGAAATTGTAAAGGAAACGCCCACAACGGCGGTAATAGACGGTCATAACGGAATGGGTCAGGTTATCGGTGTAAAATCCATGCAAATGGCGATAGACAAGGCAAAAAAATACGGAATGGGAATGGTTGCCGTAAGAAACAGCTGCCATTACGGAATTGCGGGATATTATGCGACGATGGCGACACAGCAAGGCTGTATAGGTATGACGGGAACAAACGCGAGACCGTCCGTTGCTCCGACATTCGGAGTTGACGGAATGTTCGGCACGAATCCGTTTACAATCGGTATTCCTTCGGACGAAAAGTTTGATTTTATTTTCGACTGCGCCACCTCAATTACGCAAAACGGCAAAATTGAGTATTATGAAAGAATCGGCGAGAACGTTCATCCCGGAACAATTATAGGCAGAGACGGCGAGCCCGTTGAGGGCGATGCGGGAGCTGCTCTTAAAATGATACGTCAGGGTGAGGCTGCGCTCACCACGCTTGGCGGAATCGGCGAAGCGCTCGGCGGATACAAAGGCTACGGTTTTGCGATGGCGGTTGAGCTTTTCTCGGCTATTCTTCAGGACGGCAGCTACGGCAAGGCGCTTGACGGCAAGGACAAAAACGGAAACATCAGACCTTATCAGCTTGGTCATTTCTTTATTGCCGTTGACACTGAGCATTTTCTCGGTGAAGAGACAGCAAGAAAGAAAACGGGAGAAATTCTTCGCGCGGTGCGCGCTTCCCGCAAAGCACCGGGGTGCGACAGAATTTATACTGCAGGCGAAAAGGAGTATGAAATCTGGAAAGAACGTGAAAACAGCGGCGTTCCGATTAATGATGCGGTACAAAAGGAAATTCTCGCTGTAAGAGACGAGCTTGGACTTGATTACGTTTTCCCATGGGAGGATAATTATCAGCCGGCCTGCGATGACTTTAAGGCTCAGTCACATATAGAAAACAAATAAATTTCAACGGAGGACAGGAATATGGATTACAGGAAGGAATCGCTCAGACTTCACTATGAATGGGAAGGCAAGGTAGAGGTTGTCGCAAGAGCAAAGGTAGGGGACAGAGAGTCCCTGTCTCTTGCCTATACGCCCGGTGTTGCAGAGCCGTGCCTTGAAATTCAAAAAGACTATAAAAAAAGCTGGGAGCTTACACGCCGATGGAATATGGTTGCCGTAATTACAGACGGTACTGCGGTTCTCGGTCTTGGTGATATAGGTCCGGAGGCAGGTATGCCTGTTATGGAGGGAAAATGCGTTCTATTTAAGGAATTCGGCGGTGTTGACGCTTTTCCCCTTTGCGTAAGGACAAAAAATGTTGATGAATTCGTGCAGACAGTCTATAACATAAGCGGTTCTTTCGGCGGAATAAATCTCGAGGATATTGCCGCTCCGCGCTGCTTTGAAATTGAAGAAAAACTGAAAAAAATCTGTGATATTCCGATTTTTCATGACGATCAGCACGGAACGGCGGTTGTTGTTTCCGCAGCATTAATCAACGCAACAAAGCTTACAGGTAAACCGCTCGGAGAGTGCAAGGCAGTGATAAACGGTTCGGGCGCAGCAGGCATTGCAATCGCCAAGCTTCTTATGACGCTTGGATTAAAGGATGTGATTCTGTGTGACAGAACAGGTGCAATTTATGAGGGCAGGGAAAAACTCAATCCCGCAAAAGAGGAAATTGCAAAAATCACGAACAGGGGCAAATCATCGGGAACTCTCAAAGATGCAGTTGTCGGTACAGATATATTTATCGGTGTTTCCGCACCGGGCGTTCTTACTCCCGAAATGATTAAAACAATGAATGAAAATCCGATTGTTCTTGCAATGGCAAATCCGACTCCGGAAATAATGCCTGACGAGGCAAAATCGGCCGGAGTAAAAATAGTGGGCACAGGGCGCTCTGATTTTCCGAATCAAATTAACAACGTTGTTGCGTTTCCCGGAATTTTCCGCGGAGCGCTCGATGTCCGTGCAAGCAGCATTACGGAAAATATGAAAATTGCCGCGGCATACGCGATTGCGTCGCTCGTTGATGAAAAGGATTTGAATGAAGAATATATACTTCCGTTTGCCTTTGATGAAAGAATAAAGGAAACTGTTGCGGCGGCGGTTGCCGAAGCCGCAAGAAAAGACGGTGTGGCAAGAATATAGTTGGTATATAAAGTATAGATTCCCGTTCATTTGAAATGCACTCCAAAAGTTAGACAAAGCGGTATAATGTCTAACGGGGGTGCATTTTAATTTTTGAGTGGGGGATTGATTTTGCCATATTTTACCAAAGATTAATGCTTCACAGAGAGGTTAGTCAGAAGCCATATCTATCTTTAATGCTAACATTAAGGTTGATTACAACGATTGTGAAACAAATGATTGCTGTATCATCAATAGCATAACTGAATCTATAAATATACTTTTCTATGTACTAAAAGCATATCAGTTAGAAAAGCACAGAATTGAAATGTATTGCCTTCGCAGTAAACAAGATAAATAGGATTTTTTTAATGATTATTATGATTCGTTAAATATGTTTGAAACTAAAATAATCGAATACAAAAACGGCACTTATGACGGAGATAAATTAAAGCGCAGACCCGTACAACAAAGGCAACGATTACACTGATGAAGAATACTAAAATTATAAAATTTTTCATATGCAATCTAATTATTAATAAAAATAATAAATACATATATTTTTTTTGAGTGATTAATGAGCAACAGACAGTTGCTTTATCTATTTAAATTATCAGGTATAATTAAAGTAGGTGATAATATGGAAGTTAAGAATATACTGTTCAATTTAAGAAAATCAAATAATTTAACATAGGATGAAATGGCAAAGAAGTTGTTTGTTACAAGGCAGGCGGTATCCCGCTGGGAGAATGGTGAAACGATTCCGAATGTGGATACACTAAAGTTAATTTCCAACATTTTTGACATATCAATCAATTCTCTCATAACGGATAACAAATTGAACGATATGCAGGATGACAAGATGAACGCAAATCGTTTTTTAGGATTTGCTCAGCTTTATGAAAACAGCCGACCGGCAATTCCGGATTCTGCTTGTGATATAGTATTGAATTATCTTGGGCACAAACCTAAACAAATTGTCGATTTAGGCTGTGGAACAGGTCTGTCAACTATGGCTTGGATTGGTAAGTGCGACAACATAATCGGTATTGATCCCAACGAGGAAATGCTTTCAATAGCAAAACAGAAAAGCAACGATATTTCATTCATAAGAGCCTATTCCGATAAAACAACCTTGCCCGATCATTCAACGGATATTGTCATCTGCTCGCAATCATTTCATTGGATGAATCCAACGGATACTTTAAAAGAAGTCAATCGTATTCTTAAACCAAATGGCGTATTTGTAACAGCAGATTGCGATTGGCCGCCTGTATGCAGTTTGGAAGCAGAGTTAGCATATTCTCAGTTGCTTAACAAGGTCAGATTTCTTGAATTGGAAAACAAAGATATTTTCAAAACTTTTCGGCGTTGGAATAAGGATAAGCATTTGCAGAATATTAAGCAAAGCGGGTATTTCAGATATTGCAGAGAAATTGTTTTTCTGAACAAAGAAAAAAGCAATGCAGATAGATTTATCGGCATTGCACTGAGTCAGGGCGGTTTGCAAACTATATTGAAAACCCGGCCTAATTTAATAGAAAAGGATATTGGGTTATTCGAGAAAAAGATAAAATCTATTTACGCAGATAAGGAATTTGACATCAACTTTTGTTATCGTATGCGAATAGGTGTTAAGTAATTTTTGTCTTGTTGATAATTTGGAAATGTATAAAAACAGCGTCTTTGATAAGTTGAAAACGGATAATGATTTGATTAATTATCAAGGCAGTGTTCCATACGTATTGGCATATTATTTAAGTGAGATTAATGTGCTGCATCCATTCCGTGAAGGCAATGGCAGAACACAACGATTATTTGTTGAGTATCTTGCCGATATTGCAGGATATTCAGATGACTTTTCAAATGTTTTAGCCAAAGAAATGATTATCGCAAGTGCGGGAGTGGTATAAGAATTGGAATAATGGAACTGATAATTATTATGCTTATATAATCCGTAAGAAAGATACTGTACCTATTGGAGAGGTTGATATTCATTATAGCGTATACTGTCAAAAGCACATTATCGGAATTGTTATTGAAGCAAAATATCGTGGGAAAGGCTATGCTGAAAATGCTTTGAATTCTTTGTGCGATACAGCGTTTCATAAATTAAATCTTGATAAAATTTATGATGATTTTCCTGCAACTCGCACAGCGGCAGAAAAAGTGTTTTCAAAAGTCGGATTTATTCGAGAAGATGATGAATTTGTTGCTATGACAAAAGACAGGTATAACAAAATACACAAAAAGCAATGCAGCCGATTTTGAACGGAATTTAATTTATAAATTTTATTGTTTTTATTTCAGTCAAGGACCTTTAAATTTTTAAGGCTTATGTCCATAACGGGAGCGGAATGGGTGAGCGCTCCGCACGAAACAAAATCAACACCTATTTCAGCGATTTCACGCAGACGCTCCTTTGTTACATTGCCCGAACATTCTGTCTGTGCTTTTCCACCAATCATCTTAACCGCTTTTTTCATGGTATCATTGTCCATATTGTCGAGCATTATTATATCTGCTCCTGCTGTGATTGCTTCTTCTACCTGTTCCAGCGTTTCCGTTTCAATTTCAATTTTTCTTACAAACGGGGCATATTTTTTTGCCATTTCAATAGCTTTTGTGACAGAACCTGCCGCTCCGATGTGATTGTCCTTGAGCAAAACGCCGTCTGAAAGATTGTAACGGTGGTTTGTGCCTCCGCCCATTTTAACTGCATATTTTTCAAAGGGTCTCATATTCGGCGTAGTCTTTCTTGTGTCAAGAAGAATCGTTTTGTATTCTTTAAGAACATCTGCATATTCTCTCGTCATAGTAGCAATTCCGCTCATTCTCTGGAGATAATTGAGTCCTGTTCTCTCTCCAGAAAGTATTGCGCTGATACTGCCGTAAATTATACCTATAATTTGTCCTTTCTGAACAAAATCTCCGTCATTGACGGCGGTCTCAAAATGTGCTTTACTGTCAAGAAGCGTAAATGTTCGCTCAAAAACGCCGAGCCCGCAGATAATTCCGCTTTGCTTGCATATAAGTTCTGCTTTTCCCTGTCTGTTTTCAGGCATAACCGCGTTTGTTGAAACGTCTTCGCTTGTTATGTCCTCTCTCAGAGCATTTAATATGTATTCATCGGTATTAATCCTCATCGTTACACCATTTATCATAAAAAGCCTTGTCCTTTCTTTTGATTTCATCCATTATAAGTTTTTTAAAGCTTTGCTCACGTACTGATTTTTCAGGATATTTGTCAAGGTCTATGGCAGGAATGTTGTCGCTTTTCTCCGATTTGCTTTCGGCTATCATATCGGCAGCGCGTTTTGAAAACACAAGACTTTCAAGCAGACTGTTTGAAGCAAGCCTGTTTTTTCCGTGAACACCGTTGCACGCCGTTTCTCCGACTGCATAGAGATGCCCCATTGATGTCTTTCCGTTTACATCTGTTTTTATTCCGCCCATAAGATAATGTTGTCCGGGAGCAACCGGAACACGATCCTTTGTAATGTCATATCCCTCAGACTTGCAGGCTTCAAAAATATTCGGAAAGCGTTTCTCAGCTTCGTCGCTTGTCATATCGGGTAGGGTAATGTAAACGTGGTCGGTGCCGAATTTTTCCATTTCCCTGCAGATTGCTTCTGTTACAACGTCCCTCGGCTGAAGTTCGTCGGTAAATCTTTCTCCGTTTTCGTTCAGAAGCACAGCGCCCTCTCCGCGCACGCTTTCGCTTATTAAAAACTTTCTTCCGCTTTTTTTGCTGTAAAGTGTCGTGGGATGTATCTGAATGTAATTAAGATCCTGAAGCTCAATTCCGTGCATAAGGGCAAGCGCAAAAGAATCGCCCGTGATATGAGGAAAATTTGTTGAATTTTTGAAAAGACCGCCGATACCGCCTGTTGCGAGAATAATATCGTCGGCAATAATCGTTCCCATTTCTCCCTGTTCGTCCTCGCATACGATGCCGTAGCACACATTGTCTCTTTCAATAAGGTCAATCATTGTGGTTTGTGTCACAAAGGTTATATTTGCTCTCTCCATTGCAATGGAAAGCAGAGTGGCAGTTATTTCCTTGCCGGTTTCGTCTTTGTGATGCAGGATTCTGTTTTGTCTGTGCGCTCCTTCGCGTGTGTAATCAAAATCTCCGTATGTATCCGTGTCAAATTTAACACCCAGCTTAACAAGCGTCCCTATTATTTCAGGAGACGATTCAATCATAATCCTGACGCTTTCGGGATCGTTTTCGTAATGACCGGCCTTCATCGTATCCTCAAAGTAGCAGCTGAAATCATCTATGCTTTTTAAAACACATACACCGCCCTGAGCAAGATAGGAATCACATTCTTTTAAATCTTCCTTAGTTATGACAAGCACTTCCTTGTCCTCCGGCAGGCAGAGCGCGGCAAAAACGCCTGCAACACCGCTTCCCACAATAACTATATCGGTTTTTATGCAGTTGGAATTCTTCATAAAATCACCCTGCCTGTCCGCAATCCGTCAGTGAACAGGCGTCTTTCACAATTTGTGCGTTAAAACGAAATATAAAATTATCGTATTTTGAATATACTTATTCTAATATATATTTAATTTGTTACTATGTCAAGAAAATTAATCTGCTATTCGGTATTTTTTTGCAAATTACAACACGGAAGCCTTTAATCGTATTGACAAACGGAACATTATATATTAAAATGTCTTAGCATTAAGAAAAATGGAAATAACGGGGTGTAGCGCAGTTGGTAGCGCGCTTGCTTTGGGAGCAAGATGCCGCAGGTTCGAATCCTGTCACTCCGACCACGAGGCATTGGAAAGTCGGAGGACTTGCCAATGCCTTTTGCTATGCGAAATTTGGCTTAAATACAGGCGTTTCAGGACTTTTATGTTTCAATTATATACGGACACAAACTTATACAAATCACGCAAAAAATTAAAGTTTGGGGGGGTAGATTTAGAGCAAGGCAAGGTAAAAAAGTGCTGCTTGTTGACGCTGATCCACAGGGTGATTTGTGTTGTCCATTAATAGATTGCAAAAAGGTAATAACAATTCTATACAGAACAAGCCAAAATTTTCACTTAAAGAAAGAATAAAAATTTTCAAAACTTTTTTAATAAAAAATATAATAAAGACTTGAAAGGGGAAATAAATAGTGATAAACTAAATTTGATCATATAAGATAATATTTGACAAATAGTATTAAAATTTACAAATAACAGAAAGATCATATCGGGGAACAGTTCCAAGGCAGGTGA
>CANPXD010000034.1 GCA_947585615.1 uncultured Clostridia bacterium | reverse complement strand
TGCAAAAAGATAAGTAAAATCAAGGGTTTTCGGACACAGAGGAAGCGAAAAACCTTACACCTTACACCTTACACCAAACTTACACCAATCGATGTAGGAAAACGTGCAGAGGCAAAAAATCGCAAAATTTCAAAGCGTGAATGGGCGATTCTCTTTCGGGGGGCGTCCATTTTTAGAAAAGACAGATAAACAAATCGGGATTTGACGGAGGAAGTTATGAGGTGCAAAGATATAAAGAAAGAAATGCCACATTACGACGCTGTTAGAGAGTTGCAGATGACGGCATTTCCTCCGGAAGAAAGTTTTTCAATGGAGGAGATTCTGAGATTATCAGAATCAGATCATATAGAGTATAAATCTTTTTGGAAAGGGGAACAGCTTTGCGGAATTCTCTTCTATAATGTCGGCGAAACTATGCTTTATTTGTTTTATCTTGCCGTTCCCGCTAAAGTTCGTTCTAAAGGATGTGGAACACAGCTGATTCAATGGCTGATAAAGATGTATTCTGATAAAACTGTAGTTGGAAATATTGAACCGATAGGTTTCAATGCTGAAAATGAAGACCAGCGTATCCGCCGATTTGCGTTTTATGAACAGAACGGATTCCATAAGGAGTCGTTTAGATTGATTGATGACAGCGGAATTTACGATATTATCTCAACAGGGTCTGTTTTTGATGAGAAGGAATATATGCGGTTGATTGATGAATTAGAATTTGGATTTTATAATCCGTCGCTTCAGTCTTTATGATAAATTCATACAATGAAAAAACGATAAATCTCCGCTTGTCGAACAGACTGTGAGTTGGGCAATCCCATAACGGGTTTGCCCATTTTCAGAAAAGGAACATAAACCAATAGGGAAATAAATGACATAGTCGATCATAAAATTTAGATAAAATACATAGTAGTGGGGCAAGAAAATGTTAGAATGGAATGCAGAACAATACAGCAAATTTAAAAAAGAACGGACTCTGCCTGCAATTGATCTTGCTAATTCAATAAATTCAGAGAATGTGCGGAAAGTCCTTGACGTCGGATGCGGGATTGGAAACAGTACCGCAGTATTAAAAAGAAGGTTTCCCAATGCCAGAATCATCGGTGCAGATAATTCGGACGATATGCTCGTTGCTGCAAGAAAAAACAATCCTGAACTTGAATTTATGAAGCTCGATGCAAGCACGGATCTTGTTAATATCTCCGATAGATACGATGTTGTCTTTTCAAATGCCTGCATACAATGGATTCCCAACCACAGGCTTCTTATCAAAAGACTGATGGAACTTCTTAAAAAGGACGGTACGCTCGCAATACAGATACCACAACAAGCCAAACACCCGATGCACAGAATTGTAAAGAGCGTTGCTGAATCCGAAAAATGGAAGCAGAAGATTCCTGTTTCAAGAGTTTTCCATATCCTGACCGAAGAAGAATATTTTGATATATTATCGGAGCTTTCCGATAACTTCCGTATGTGGGAGACTACTTATTTTCATACAATGTTTTCTCATCAAAGTATCATAGAATGGTACAAGGGTACGGGACTACGCCCCTTTCTTGAGCAGCTTAGTGAAAGCGACAAGGGTAAATTTGAAAATGATGTCTTGACGGAGACGAAAAGATATTATCCTATTCAGCAAAACGGCGGGATCATATTCAGATTTCCCCGATTGTTTATGACTGCTATAAAATAATTTTCTAATTTTATCTTACATATGAAGTGCAAAAGCTACTATGAGCTTATTAAAGATAAACAGTTTTACAATTTACCAATTTTCATATATTGCACTGCCCCCCTGAGAGCAATGCTTTCAGAGGGGCTTTTTATTTTGACGGCAAATCGTAAACCAAGCCATAAGGGGGTAGAAATTTTCACAATTATATGCTATAATAATTTTATTAAAATAAAGTTCTTACATCTTTGTTATGTAAAATATATTTTTCTGTTTTATAGGAGGTGGCAGAGAAGAGAAAGTGCATTCGTTGCGGAGAGAAAATGGAAGAAGACTTCAAGTTCACCGGTGGTTACGGCAATGTAATCCGCAAGAAGGGCTTAATCGGTAAAGCCGTTTATCCAAAAGCGGCAGTGTGCCCGAAGTGCGGCAAGGTCTCCATTTATGTAGACGATGAGCAGATCAAAAAGCTGATTAAGTAATTCCGGTTTTGCCCCTGAGAGAAAAATTTTCTCAGGGTATTTCTCTTTTTTAGGCAATGAAACCGACTGAGTAAAGAATTTGTCCGCCGTACTTTTGCTCGGCGGACGTTGACTATCGGGCGTCTGTGTGATAGAATAGGCAACAAATCGGTTCCCGAGGGAGTGATTATTATGAATGATTATAATATCGAATTTTGGAAAGCGTTGGACTGTTTGGTGAGCAATTCGGAAATTGTAATAGACAGACCAAAAGGAACGGCGCATCCTAAATATCCCGATTTTATTTACCGCGTTGACTATGGATATTTAAAAGACACAACTTCTATGGATGGTGCGGGAATTGATGTATGGGTCGGAAGCGGTGAAAAAAAGCTTGACGCTGTAATGTGCATCGTCGATTTGATGAAAAAAGATTCCGAGATAAAACTATTAATTGGTTGTACCGAAGAAGAAAAGGCGATTGTATACGAAACGCATAATGAAACCGACTTTATGAAAGGCGTATTGATTCGCAGATGAATTTCGGCTTGTTTATTTGAAAGGTGTTGACAGAAAAATGAAAAGAGTGAATAATTTTGACAGACAGAATCATTTAGGATATGTTTCGCAACGCAATTCGGGCATAGAACTTCTTAAAATTTTTGCGATTGTTTTGATTGTACTCAGCCATGTTATGCAGACCCTTTGGTACAATACCGATCTCAAACCTGAGCAAAACACGGCTGATATGCAGCGGCTTATGCTGGTAATCTTCAGCTATTCAGGAGTAATAGGAAACACTATATTTTTTATTTGCTCGGCTTGGTTTTTGGTGGACAGTAAACGAAACAACAAAAGAAAAGTGCTGCAAATGATTGCGGACATTTGGATGGTTTCGGTTATAATTCTTTCTGCTTTGGTTTTATGTAAACAGAAAATTGAAGTGGGGGGGGTACGTTAATCAGCCTGCTTTTCCCGACGACGTTCGGCAATAATTGGTATATGACCTGTTATATACTTTTTTATCTGTTGTATCCTTTGTTGAATTCCGCTATCAGTGCTATTGATAAAAAAACGCTGCTTAGAACCTGCATCATTTTAATTATATTGTATTTTGGGATAGAGTTTTTATTTGAAAATCTTTTCTTTTCCTCGGTTTTGATTTATTGGATTGCCATTTATTTCATAATTGCATATATTAAACGGTATCTTATGGTCCTCGCCGACAGTCTGAAGTTTAATCTGATGCTCTTTGCAGCAGGCTTTATAGGAACTTTCGGACTGATTATTATGACGAACTTTTTAGGTATGAGATTTTCGTTCTTAAAGGATGATCTGATGCGTTGGGATACGTCCAACAATCCTTTTATTTTAATAATGGTAATTTCTCTGCTTAATCTCGTAAGGCGAAAAAGTTTTAAAAGTCGGGTAATTAACTATATTTCAGGACTGTCATTTTTAATTTATATCATCCATGAAAATTATTTATTGAGAATATATTATCGTCCTCTGCTTTGGAAATATGCTTTGGATAAATTCGGAAATGATCACTTGGTAGGGTTGACGTTGTTAATGGTTGCTGTCGTTTTTGCTTTTGGATTTATCTGTGCCTTTACATATAAACTGACGATTCAGAAAGTGATAAAACGGATATGCAACCGAATATATCCTGCCGTTTCAAAAATGTGGAACCGTATGGAAAATAGGATTCTTAATTTTAATCAGGCAGACAGAAAGTCTCAGACATAAATTTATGCTTTAACAAGCCGGGCGGTACCTGTGTACCGCCCGGCTTTGCTTTTCCGGCAAAATGATTTTGACCTATAGCGCTTTGTTGCCGGCGGCAAGAAAAGTAGTATTGTTTTTTTGAGGGAAAAAGTTTTAGCTATTGACAAATGGAAAATAAAGGCTATAATAGTTTTAGCACTCTTAATTAGAGAGTGCTAAAAACAAAAAATTATTTTTTGATAAAGGTGATTTTATGAGAAAAAAACAGTTCAAGGCGGAATCTAAAAAACTGCTTGATATGATGATTAATTCTATCTATACAAACAGGGAAATTTTTATCCGCGAGCTAATTTCCAATGCCTCCGATGCTATAGACAAGCTCTATTTCAAATCACTCACGGATGATTCCGTCGGAATGTCAAAAGGCGATTTTGAAATTTTTGTTGAAACGGACAAGGACGCACGCACAATTACCGTTTCCGATAACGGTATCGGCATGACAGGGGAGGAGCTTGAAGCAAACCTCGGCACGATCGCGCAGTCCGGCTCTTTGAATTTCAAAAACGACAATGATGCCGCAAAGGAAAATGACATTGAGGTTATAGGTCAGTTCGGCGTAGGTTTCTATTCGTCGTTTATGGTTGCTTCGCGTGTTGAAGTCGTATCAAAGGCTTTCGGCAGTGAAACGGCGCATAAATGGACGTCGGAGGGCGCAGACGGATACACGATAGAGGAATGTGAAAAGGAGTCCGCGGGAACGGTTATTACTCTTTATTTAAAGGAAGACAGCGAAAACGAGGATTATTCGCAGTTCCTTGAGTCGTACAGACTATCAGAGCTTATTAAAAAATACAGCGACTATATCCGCTATCCAATCAAAATGCCTATGACCCACTCTGTTCCCGATGAGGAAAAAGAGGGCGAGTACAAGGAGGAGGTTTCCGTTGATACGCTTAATTCAATGATACCTCTTTGGCGTAAGAACAAAAGCGAAATCGGCGAAGACGAATACAATGAGTTCTATAAGAACAAGTTTATGGATTTTGAAAATCCCCTCGCGGTGATTCATTCCAAAACAGAGGGACAGGCAACCTTTGACGCGCTGATCTATATCCCGTCAAGACCGCCGTATGATTTTTACTCAAAAGAGTACGAAAAGGGTCTCCAGCTTTACACCAACGGCGTGCTGATTATGGACAAATGCGGCGATTTGCTTCCGGATTATTTCAGTTTTGTAAGGGGCATTGTTGATTCGGCAGATCTCAGCCTTAATATAAGCCGCGAAATTCTCCAGCAGGACTATCAGCTTAAAATTATGGCAAAAGCGATAGACAAAAAAATTAAAAATGAGCTTAAAAAAATGCTTTCCAACGACAGGGAAAAGTACGAAAAGTTCTTTGATACCTTCGGTGTTCAGCTCAAATGGGGCGTTTATGCAAATTACGGAGCCGACAAGGACGCTCTTAAGGATTTGATTATGTTCAAATCATCTGAATCCGGAAAATATGAAACGCTCAGGGAATATGCTGACAATATGCGCGAGGGACAGGACACGATTTACTATGCCTGCGGCGAAACCCCGGAAAAAATAGCGCTTCTTCCCCAGACGGAGGCTGTTAAGGCAAAGGGATACGATGTTCTCTGCTTTACGGATGATGTAGACGAATTTGCAATTCAAATGCTTATGGAATATGACGGCAAAAAATTTGCAAACATCTGCAAGGATGAACTTAATCTCAGCTCTGATGAGGAAAAGAAGGCTCTTGACGAGAAAAACGAAGCCTCAAAGGATCTGCTCGAGGAAATGAAGAATTATCTCGACGGCGAGGTTTCGTCTGTAAAGTTTACAAATTCCATAGGCGAGCATGCCGTGTGCCTTTCGGCAGAGGGTTATGTTTCTCTTGAAATGGCAAAGGTGCTCAGCCAGATGCCCGGAGGAAATCAGGGAATGAAAGCGCAGCTTGTGCTTGAAGTCAACTCGGAGCACAGAGTCGCTGAAAAACTGTTTGAATTTTTTGCCAAGGATAAGGATAAGCTTAAAACCTATACAAAAATTCTTTACAATGAAGCAAGACTTATCAGCGGACTTCAGCTTGATAATCCCACGGAATTTGCCGATATGATTTCCGAGTTAATGTAATAAAAAAACCATTAAGAGAGATCAGATCTCTTAAAAGCAGAAGAAAACGGAATTGAAAAATCAATTTCGTTTTTTTATGTTCATATTGCTGTGTCCAATAATATTTGTTATAATAATAAACAGATAATTCAGGTGGTTTTATGGAAAATGTGCTTGAAAATTTAACAGGAACAGTTGAGGAAATTACATATTACAACAATGAAAACGGATACACCGTTATGGTTATATCTAATGACGGAGATCCTGTAACTGTTGTCGGTAATTTTCCGAGGCTCGCAGGCGGCGAGGAGGTTCGTCTTCATGGAAGCTGGGTCAATCATCCGGCATACGGAAGTCAGTTTAAGGCGAGCCTTATTGAGCAGACTTTGCCTGCCGATGCCGCCGGAATACTGCGTTATCTTTCAAGCGGCATAATAAAAGGTGTTCGTGAATCAACGGCTGTAAAAATTGTGGAAGCGTTTGGTTCAGACTCCTTTAATGTAATCGAAAACGATCCTGAGCGTCTTGCCTCAGTTAAGGGAATAAGCCGCCCGAAAGCAAGAAAAATTCAACAGGAATTCAAGGCACAGTTTGCCTCAAGAGAAACTATGACCGCTCTGACACAGCTTGGTCTCACGCAAGAGGAAGCGTTGAAGGCATATAATATGTTCGGCTCTGACGCGAGTGATATTATAACCGATAATCCGTATTCCTTTGTATGCGAAAACGGATACAACTTTGAGAGGGCGGATGCAATCGCGCAGAATCTAAGCTCGCCCGAGTTGTTTGATTACAGATGTCAGGCGGGTGTAATATACATCGTCCGTTATAATCTTGATAACGGGCATACCTGCCTTCCGCGCGGCGCTGTCATAAGATCCGCGGTGGGGTATCTTGAATGCAGCGAAGATGCTGCTGAGATAGCTGTTGACAGCGCAATAGAAGCAAATCAGCTTTTCTGTGAACAGATAAACGGAAAGGATTTTCTTTTTGTTCCCGAAATCTATCAGGCTGAAACGTCTGTAGCAGACAGAATAAAGATAATGGTAAACTACCCTCCGCGTGAAGCGCAGATATATGAAAGTGAAATATATGCCTTTGAGGAAACGCAGGGAATTGAGTTTGATAAAAAGCAGCGTCAGGCTGTCGAAATTGCGGTAAATCGAGGTATGCTCATCCTTACGGGAGGTCCCGGTACGGGAAAAACAACAACCGTAAGAGGCATACTCGCACTGATGAAAAACAGGGGAATGAACGTTGCTCTCGCAGCGCCGACCGGCAGAGCGGCAAAAAGAATGACCGAGCTTACTGGTTTTGAGGCAAAAACGATTCACCGTCTGCTTGAGGTTGAATATAAAGACGGTGCGTCTGAGCCGTCGTTTGTCTATAACAGAAAAAACAAGCTTGATGTTGACGCCGTTATAGTGGACGAGCTTTCAATGGTGGATATAAGGCTGTTCGATAGCCTGCTCGATGCAATTCCGTTTCATGCAAGGCTAATTATGGTAGGAGATAAAAATCAGCTTCCTCCTGTCGGCGCGGGAAATGTTCTGAAGGATTTAACGGAAAGCGGACTGATTCCCGTTGTTGAGCTTGATAAAATTTTCAGGCAGGCATCGGAAAGTCTCATCGTTACAAATGCCCACAGGGTAGTCGGCGGGAAGATGCCCGAGCTGTCGAAAAACGATATGCGTTCCGACTTCTTTTTGCTTAGGGAAAATTCTCCTTATAATGCCGCAGGCAAGATCGTTGATCTTGTAACGCGCAGGCTTCCTGCAGGTTACGGCTTTGATTTCTTGACGGATATTCAAGTGCTATGTCCATCACGAAAAGGTGAAACGGGTACCGAAAATCTTAATTATATGCTCCAGCAAAAGCTGAATCCTGCCGAAAAGGGCAAAGCGGAGCTTAGATACAAGGGGTTTGTTCTCCGTGAGGGGGACAAGGTTATGCAGATAAAAAACAATTACGATGTGCCGTGGTTCAGAGCAAATGACAGCGGAACGGGCGTCTTTAACGGCGATATAGGAATACTGACGCGAATTGATAAAGGAAGCGATATTTTAAATGTTAAGTTTGACGACCGCGAGGCGATGTATTCAATAGAAAATGCAAAGGAGCTGGAGCTTGCCTATGCGATGACAGTGCATAAGAGCCAAGGCTCTGAATTTGAAGCTGTTGTTATGCCCGTCCTTTCAATTCCCGAAAAGCTTGCGTACAGAAATCTTTTTTACACTGCTCTTACACGGGCAAAAAGTCTCATTGTTTTAGTGGGAAACGAGGGTATGGTACGTAGAATGGTCGAAAATGATAAAAAGAGCAGGCGCTACAGTGCGCTCGGATACTTTTTAAAGGTTGACAATGAATCCTTTTTAAAGTAACATTTACTATATAAACTGCAAGGAATGAAATTATGTTTGGTTATGATTTAGGAATAGATTTAGGCTCAAGCTCAATAGTGATTTCCGTTCCCGGAAAGGGAATCGTCGTAAATGAGCCGTCATATGTCGCTTATGATACGGAAACGGAAAAGATACTGTATGCAGGCAGACGTGCTTACTATCTTGAGGGAAGAGAGCCTAGGGGCGTTTCTGTTATTCAGCCTATCGTAAACGGAGCGATTACAAATTACTATATTGCCCTCCAGATGGTAAAGTTTTTTATCGGCAGAGTTATCAAAAAAAGTATCTTCAAGCCGAGAGTCGTTGCCTCTGTTTCTGCTATAAGCACAGATGTTGAAAGGCGTACGCTTGTATCGGTTATAATATCCGCCGGTGCGCGGTCCGTATGTCTTATTGAAGAGCCTCTCTGCGCGGCTTTCGGAGCCGGAATAGACCCTCTTCTTCCGTCAGGTGTATTCGTTATAGATATAGGTGCCGGAACAACCGATATGGCAGTTGTAAGTCAGGGAAGTATGAGTCAGATAGAAACGCTCCGCATTGCAGGTGACCGCTTTGATGATGAAATAATGAAATATCTTCGTGAAAAATACGGACTGCTTATCGGCAGACGAACGGCGGAAGATATTAAAAAAAGTATCGGAACCGCCTCTTTGCGCAAAGAGGATGTCGCTATGCAGGCAAAGGGCAGAAATGCTGTTACAGGTCTGCCTGATTCCGCAGAAATAACCGGCAATGAAATCTATTCCTGCCTTAAGCCTCTTCTGGACGAGCTTGCTAACGCCGCAGCCGCCCTTTTTGAGAGGACGACGCCTCAGCTTGTTGCGGATATAACGTCGGGCGCGGTTATCCTGACGGGCGGCTGTTCGGCAATTTACGGAATGGATAAAATGTTTTCCGAGGCGCTCGGTCTTGATGTAACGATTGCGCCCCGCGCCGAGCTGTGCGTTTCCAGAGGAACGATGATTGCGCTTAATAAAATGCACATTCTCGACCAGTACGGCTACAGATTCAGAACAAAGCAGGACGTAAGAATAAGATGATACATATTTATTACGGCGACGGCAAGGGAAAAACAACGGCGGCTCTGGGACTTGCTTTGAGAGCCTGCGGCGCGGGAAAAAAAGTTTTGTTTATCTCCTTTCTGAAAGATAATTCTTCGTGTGAGCGTATGGCTCAAAGCGGCATTGAATTTTATAAAAATCCCGATAAACTGCCGTTTCCGAGCAATATGACAGATAAAGAAAAACGAAGCTATTCAGTCTGGATGAAAGAAGCGCTCGGCAGTGCTTTTTCATCGGACGCCGAAGTCGTTGTTCTTGATGAATTTCTTGACGCTGCGACTTTTCTTGATTCCGCCGAAATGAATGCGCTTCCCTTAGATGACAGTAGGGAATATATTATTACCGGTCATATCCATAACGAAATTCTGTTTGACAAGGCGGATTATATAACAGAAATGAAAAAGATAAAGCACCCTTACGACAAAGGCGTTAAAGCAAGAAAGGGCATAGAATTTTAAAATAATAAAGGAGGAACTGATTTGGATAGGTTTTCAAAATTTCACCCCATAGTCAATGTCCTCTTTTTTATCTTCACCGTTGCGGCAACGCTGATGTTTGTGAATCCGGTTTTCCTTTGTATCTCTTTTCTGTGTTCTTTCCTATATTTACTCAGGCTGAACGGAAAAAGAATTATATTTCTGCTGAAATTCGTATTGCCCGTTGTGCTTTTCGCAGGACTTTTCAATATGATTTTTTGCCGCTACGGAGTAACGGTGCTTTTCAGCGTAAAAACGCTCAATTTTACCCTTGAGTGTCTTGTATACGGTTTGTGTGCAGGACTGATGATTGCCGACGCCGTACTGTGGTTTTCGGCATATAACACCGTTGTTACAAGCGAAAAATTCACATCTGTATTCGGCGCATTTGCACCGAATACCGCGCTTTTGTTTTCGATGGTACTGCGTTTTGTTCCTCTGCTTAAAAAGACCGCTGACGAAATCAAAGAAGCGCAGACCGGAATGGGTTATGAGACATCCGGATTGAAAAACACTGTTAAACATTTTTCCGCACTCGTTTCCATCTGCCTTGAAAAAAGCATAGAAACTGCGGACGCTATGAAAGCGCGCGGATACGGTTCAAAAAAGAGAAAAGCATATTCAAATTTCCGATTCAAAACGGCTGATGTTATCGTTTTGATTTTAATATCGGTGCTGTTTGGGTTTTGCTTTTTCTTCGCGGCTAGGGGCAGTTTTGAGTTTACCTGCAACCCTGTTATCGAACTGAAAAACACGAATGCCGGCGCACCTGCGGCTTTTCTGATGCTTTGCTTAACGCCGCTTTCGGCAGATTTAACGGAGGACGCCAAATGGCTTTACTTGAAGTCGAAAATCTGAAATTTTCATATTCCGATACCCCTGAAAAAGCACTCAACGGCGTCAGCTTTAAGATGAACGATGGTGAACTGTGCCTTGTTATAGGCAAATCGGGCAGCGGAAAATCAACGCTTCTGCGCCTGCTGAAAAAGGAAATCGCGCCCTTTGGAGTGCAGGAAGGCTCTATCCGGCTTGAACGGGAAAACATTGGTTTTGTCAACCAAAATGTGCAAAGTAATATGATTACCGATACAGTTTTGGGAGAGCTTGCCTTCACGCTTGAAAACGAAGGGCTGAACAGCAGTGATATTTCGCTTAAAATTGCGGAAACAACAAGCTATTTTAATCTGAACGCCGTGATTCATGAAAAAACGGATAAACTTTCGGGAGGAATGAAACAGCTTCTCTCACTGGCGGCTGTAATGACCGCCGAGCCTGACGTTCTTGTTCTGGACGAACCGCTGTCTCAGCTTGATCCTGTGTCGGCGCGTCATTTTGTGAACGCCGTCTTGAGACTGAACAGAGAACGCGGCATAACTGTTATAATAAGCGAACACAGGATAGAGGAGCTTTTGACTGCCGCGGACAAGGTGCTTGTTCTTGACAGCGGAAAATCGGTGTTTTTCGGGACTCAGCAGCAGGCCGCGAACTTCCTGATTGAAAGCAAAAGCGATCTTGCGGAAATGCTGCCGCCATTTACGCTCGTGCTAAAAGGAAATCCTATAGAATATTCAAAAGCAAAGCAGCTTTCAGAAAGCATAAACATAAAAAATGAAACTGTCTCCGCGAGAGGCGAAGCTGCGCTTACGGCAAGGAACATATCCTTTGCCTATAAAAAAGGACTTCCCGATATTTTCTTTTCGCTTAATTATATGGCGGAAAAGGGAAAAATCAATGCGATAATAGGCGCAAACGGCAGCGGAAAAACCACCTTGCTGAAATGCCTTTCGGGCATTTTGAAGTGCTATTCGGGGAAAATAAAAAGAAACGGCAAAACAGTTTATATGCCGCAGAATGTCAGCACAATGTTCATCCGTGATACTGTTTTGCAGGAAATTCCGCAACAGGATATACGGATTCGGTTCAATATAGAAAATCTCAAAAACAGAAGTCCGTTTGATTTGAGCGGTGGAGAAGCACAGCGTGCCGCGCTTGCAAAAATCATTTCGCTTGACGCTGACATAATTTTGCTTGACGAGCCGACACAGAGCGCAGACGCTGTTTTTAAAAAGGAATTCGCGGCAATGCTCAGGGCGCTGTGCAGCGAAGGCAAAACGGTTGTTCTTGTTACGCACGACCTTGAATTTGCCGGCAGATATGCCGATCATATTTCTTTTCTTTTTAACGGAGAAATTGCCGCGAGCGCACCGAGAAGAGCGTTCTTTTCAAAGTTGTCCGTGTATACGACCGCTCTTTCCAGGCTTACCGGCGGCAAAGCCGTGAGCATAGATGATACGGAGGTGCAAAAATGAAAATCAACGGAAAAAGCGTTATGTTTTTTTTGATCTTGCTTTCCGCTGTGTTTTCTGTTTTGTGGTTGGTTCTGTTTTCACAGAGCGTTTCGTACTACATAATAGCTGCTTTTATACTTCTTTTATTTATTCTCCCCTTTTTTGTCGGGTTTGAAAAATCGCCTCATTCTGCGCGGGAAATGGCGCTGCTTGCTGTTCTGACGGCACTTGCTGTCGCCTCACGAGCCGTATTTTATCTTGTGCCTCAGTTCAAACCGATTGCTGCTGTTGTGATTGCTTCCGCTGTGTGTCTTGGTGCAGGACGCGGCTGCTTGATCGGCGCGCTTTCCGCCTTTATTTCAAACTTTTTATTCGGTCAGGGATTATGGACGCCTTTTCAGATGGTGGCGCTCGGGGTGATCGGTTTTACGGCAGGACTGATATTCGAGAGAGTAAAGACGAACAGAATGAATCTTACAGTGATTGGCTTTCTTTTGACGTTTGTTGTTTACGGCTTGATCGTTGATTTAAGTTCCGTTTTTCTTATGGTTTCCGATTTCAGCATATCAGCCGTTTTAGCTGTATATTTGAGCGGCGCTCCGTTTAACGCGGCGTTTGCGGGAGCTACGGCGGTGCTGCTGTTTTTGTTCGGTGAGATTTTTATAAAAAAGCTTGACAGAATCAACAATAAATACGGAATTGTTGTGAGAAATCCGTTATCGGAGGAAGAAAATGGAAAATAAAGGCAAGTATATTATTGAAAAACTTTCGCGTTTTGCGTTTACCACTGCAATTATCGGTGTCTGCATAATCGGGATATGTCCTGCTTTCGGGGCAATCGGAATAACAGTACCGCTTGTGCTTAAATTAAAAAATGTCGAAATGAGCAGTGAAACGCTTTCTCGGAACAAAAAATCCCTTGTTGCGGGTATTATTTCGCTTGTTATGTTCGTTGTCGATCTTATAGCGGTAATTCTCCTCAACAATAAATTCGGTTTATTTTGATGAATTGTATTCGTGAAAAACGGGCGGCACATAAGTGAACCGCCCGTTTTTCCTTTTATATGCTGTTGCTGTTTTGATAAAGGATCATAAAAGAGATAAGCAAATTTTTTGTTTTTTAATATAATTTATCCGAAAAATAATAAAAAATTATTGACAAACAATAATTTATGTGTATGATGAAGGTGTAATTTTCATATTCAGGAGGAAATTTCTATGTGGAATAAAAACAAATCCGTTGCGCTCACGCATTTTCTTGTGAGACTGTTTTATTTTATACTTGCTGCGGCCGTAATACTATCGGTGATTCAGTCTTGCAGAATTTCAAATGTGTTTGAGAAAAGCGTTGTGAATTATTATGCTCCATTTTATATCTCCGTTCCTTTCGGCTTTGCGGCACTTGTGTGCCTTGATAAGCTGCTTATTAATATAAAAAAGAGCATAGTGTTTCACGAAAAAAATGTTAAATTTTTAAGGATATTCAGCTGGCTTTGTTTAGCAGTTTCTGCTATTACGCTTGTATCTGCAGGGATAATTGCTTTCTTGGGATACTATTATCAGCAGACGGCGGCGGAAAACGTTGTATATTTCCCGTTTGGTGAGTATCTATACGCGGTCATTCTTTTTGTTGTCGCGGTGGCGGAATTTTTTGTAGGTCTCGTAGTAAGAGTCGTTAAAAATATTTTTGAAAAAGCGATGGAAATAAAAGAAGAAAACGAGCTTACCATATAAGGAGAAAACCTATGAAAATAATTGTTAATCTTGATGTTATGCTTGCAAAAAGAAAAATGTCTTCGGGCGAGCTTGCCTCAAAAATCGGCATTACGCCCGCTAATCTTTCTATCCTTAAAACCGGAAAGGCAAAAGCTATCAGGTTTTCAACGCTTGAGGCTATCTGCAGCGTGCTTGATTGCCAGCCGGGGGATATTCTTGAATTCGACAGTGAGGGATAATCTATGGACAATGAAAAAACATATTTTAAACCGAAAAAGAATGGTGCTACAGTTCCAAAAAAGAAGAACAATATAAAATTGAGTAAAAAAGACACCGTATTTGTTCCCGTATTTTTTGCCGCTGTTTTCGTTTTTATTGATTTTGCCGTTATGCACGGCTTCAATCTCGGCTTTACACTATCCTATTTTATTCTGTTTGCGGTTTTCACGGCTTATCTTTTTAAGCCTCAAATCAGAATTACGCCTTTTGTTTTTTTGTGCGGAGCGTTATCGCTTGCGGGAGCTGTTACTTTTTCGCTTTATAAGGATTCGTTTATCAGCTTCGTAATGTTTTTTCTTGTTTTTGCCTTGTTCGGGATTTATCTGCTCGGTTTGAGCGGAGGAGTCAAAAGAAACGGCGGAAGCTACAAAATGCTTTATGAGGCGCTTGGAAGCGTATTTTTTATTCCTTTTAGCTGCGCTCCGCAAATTGCGGAGGAATTCAGAAAGACAATAGCCAAAAACAAAATCAGCAAAAATGCAATTATTGGCATTGCGCTTTCTCTGCCGGTCCTTCTTGTAATCATTCCGCTGCTCGTCAGCAGCGACGAAGCCTTTGAGGGACTTGTCAAAATCGTTCTGAATAACGTGGGAATCTATTTGCTTGAAATTGCTTTATCTCTTGCCGTATTGCCTTTTATTCTTTTTTATGCCGTTTCAAGGAAAAATGACGATCGAGTCGTCGGCAGGAGCTATTCCAAAATGGGTACGGGAGTTTTTCAGCCCGCGATAGCTGTTTCGTTTCTCAGCGTTATATCGTTTACCTATACAGTGTACCTTTTTTCACAGCTTGCGTACTTTTTCAGTGCCTTTTCGGGAATTTTGCCTGAGGGGTATGAATATACAGCCAGTGCTTTTGCAAGGCGCGGTTTTTTTGAAATGTTTGCAATCTGTGTTATCAATATGCTGATAATCGCATTATCGAATATTCTTTCAAAAAGAAATGCAAAGGGGAAAATTCACACCGGAATAAAAGCTTTTTCAGTGTTTATCCTGTGTTTTACCGTTCTGATACTCGTAACGGCAATGTCAAAAATGAAATTAAATATCGAAATATTCGGATTGTCCAAAAACAGACTTCTTGTTTCGGTGTTTATGCTGATGATTTTTGTTGTTATCGTGTTTTATATTATTCATATCTTTTTTCCACGCGTAAATTATATTCAGCCGATTATTGTTATTTGCAGTACTATATTTATCGCCCTTTCCTTTTCAAATGTCAACGATCTCGTTATAAGGTATAATATAGATATGTATAACAAAGGGAATCTTGAAAGGATTGACCTTGAATATATTTCGGAGCTTTCCGAGATGCCGTGTATGTATTTTGCACAGCTTATGCAAAGTGATAATAAAGAGACGGCAAATAATGCGGCGGCGCTTATTGCCCGCGAAATAGAGGAAAATTATCCACAGATAAAACAGGAAACGGATATAGGAAATTATAAATCCGAAATTGATTATGAAACATCAGCCGATTTTCGCTCCTTTAATTATTTTCGGGATAAGGCGGCGGGGCAGTCGCTCGCAGAATATTACAACAGTCTTTCTGAAGCCGAGAGGAAAAAACTTTTTAACAGACTCGACTTTTACAACGGCTCGTATAATTACGATGCCGAGAGAGATATGTATATCAGCTATAATGATGTTTATTGCTTTGAATATAAGTACAATAAGGAAAACGATTTGTATGAATATGCACGGCAGTATGAATACAATACGGATGAAAACGGCAAGGTGCAGAAAGAAGAATCGGATTCAGACGGCTACGGATATAATGAGTTTGCTGAAAACAATTATGCCGTTAGCTAAGAAATGTTTGACAATATCCTTCTGAAAAGAGGTGCGTACCGCAAAACGGTACGCACCTCTTTTGGTATAGTTATAATCCATGTCACTTTTTAGCAAGCTGAATACATTTATCTATTATATCGTTGATTATCTGTAAATCGCTTTCCGAGATTTCATCTGTTTTAGAAAGAGCTGAAAGAGCGCCTGATTTCCCTGTCAGAAGATAATCGGCTGTAACATTGAGCGCCGACGCAATTTTAATGATTGTGCCTGCTTTAAGTTCCCTTTCACCGCGTTCGTAGTTTGATATTGCCTGGGGAGTCGTATCTGCAATTTCAGAAAGTTTTTCCTGCGTCATTCCGATTTGCTTTCTTCTGGCGTATATTCTTTTTCCGATTTCAACAGATAATTTTCCGTCCTCGTACACAATATCACCCCTTTGTTTCATTATATAAACAAAATTATAAGAATTTGATGCAAAAATGTTGAAAAAATACAACGAATTGTTTATAATACAAAAGCTTGCTATAAAATGAAATGAGGGATGACATTGAAAACGATTGCGGAAAAACAAAACAGCAATATCCGTTCCAAGACTTCAACACATTTGCTGACGCTGTTTATTGCATTGTCCACCGTTCTTATCAGCTTCTTTTTTGTGAATACGTCTGATGATTATTACGGAACGTTCGGAACAACAAAGGGCGCCGCGGAAATATTTAAACAAATTGTTTATTTCGGAAACGGGCGGTTCATCGGAAATTTTCAGTCTGAATACCTTACACACAGGTTTTATATGAATCTCGGCGTTCGCGCTTTGTATATATTTCTTTTTATAGTTTTGCTGGCAGTGCTTGCAGACGGATACAAGAAAATGGCGCTTGTTTTTTCGGCAGTTCTGACATTCGGAATGACGAAATACATCTTTCGCGAGGCGGTAGTGTGGGTACACGGCTTTTATAATTATTTTCCGCCTGTTGTGCTTTTGCTGTTATCTCTGGTGCTGATTAAATATTATAAAAAAGAATCAAAATTATCGGCATTGATTACGATTTCGATGATACCGCTCGGAATTTGCCAGCAGCTTCATTCCGAAAACACCACAATGATCAATCTTGTAATCGCCGTATTGCTGGTTGTTTTTACATTATACAGAAAGGAAAACAAGGCTCCTGTATTTTCATATGCCGCATCATCATTTATAGGCTGTGCCATTATGTTTCTTGCTCCGAGACTGCTTGGCGTTTCGGATAAAATGGAAAGCTACCGCGGTTCAATAGCTGACGGCAAATATTCTCTTATCGGTCAGCTGTGGTCTAATATTTTTTATCTTTCAAGAATTATTTGCAGTATGTATGTTCTTTGGATCATGCTTGCCATTCTGTTAATGACAAAACTTTATAAAAACAGAGACAAGTTTTCTTCAAAAGCAAGGGCGTTAATATTTGCGGGTTTGTCCCTGTCTTTGCTTTTGCCCTGTTTTATTGAGCTTTCGTATTCATATTTTTATATGCAGGAAGACAGAAAAACATTGTTTTTCTGGTTTATCGGCGCTGCCGCTTTTGCTCTTTACATAATTGCACTTGTTGTATCCGTGTGGAAACTGTATGAAAAAAAAGTTGCGATTGTTTGCGGCACAGTGTTTGCAATAGCCCTTATGTCAGTTGCTGAACTGCTTGTGATATATCCCGCAGGCGGACGCTGTCTGTTTATTACTTATGCACTTTTCGGCTTTATATTCATCTATCTGTTAAAAAATACGAAAATGGATTCAGAAAGAGTCAAGATTACAATGATGACCGTCGGTGTCGTATTTACGGTGCTCGCCGTCGGTATTCATACATATCATTACGCAGCGGCAGGAAAGGTGAACGCCGCGCGCCTCGATTATGTCGAACAGCAAATGGAAAAAGGGGAGAGAACGATTGAGATAATCGAACTGCCGTATGAAAGCTGGCTTCATTATCCGAACAATAGCAGCGGCGTTTATTTTGGGAACTTTTTCAATTACGGGAATCCCGATGAAATGGAATTTGTTTTTATCAGCTATGACGATTATCTTGCAAAACAAAAATAGCCGCGCAGAAATGCGGCTATTGCATTTATAAATCGTCCGCGTCCTGAACGGGAACCTCGTATTCATCATTGTAAAATGTCTCGGCTGTTGTTCCCGTATAGCTTCCATTTGTATCGCTCTGAACCATATCCGGACTGATATAGGAGGTTAAATCAATAATCTTTTTTCCGTTTTTATATTCCTTTTTGTGTTTGTTTTCTTTACGCATAAAAATCACCTCTGCTCATATTTTGAGCGGAGGTGTTTTATTTATACCTGTTATATTTTTTCAACATCAATAGCGGCTATTTTATCCATAAAGCATTTGGGAGTAATAATTTCCCCAAGCTCAAAGAATTCGTTCATGTTCAGATTAAAATTATTAACAAAAATCGGAGTTTCCTTGTATTCAATATCAATATGAAGTCTGCCTGCATCTTCGCTTATGCGCTGTATATCGTAGCTGTTGCAGTCATAATATCTGCAGGCATGGATTTCGTTATTTTTTATATACTGTAAAACGATATTTCGGCTTGATTTTGAAATTGAAATATAAGAGCCTATTTCCTTTGAAAGAGTCTGCCCCATAGTGATTTGGGCAACAGCCTTGCACGCACCTGAATTAAGGAAAAATTCGTTTATGAAAATGCTCTCAAGAGCGCTTGTATCATCGGGAACAACAATAGCAAGTATATTTTTTGACGGTTTACCCGGATAAAGGGATTTAACAAATTCCTTGAAATAGTGTTGACTTTCGGCTATTTTTTTTGCGAACGAATGATAAAAAGGAATATTCGGCTGACCTGAAATCCCCGGCAGAGTAAATGCCTTGAATTCCTCAGCCGATTTGTCGTAAATAAGAATATTGGTATTTGTAATGATTATCGGTATTGTTTTTGCCATATTTTCACTTCCCTTTATTATTTTACTACATTAAGAACGCTAAATCAAATAATTAAAAAAAATAGTGCAATTAAAGGGAATATGTGATAAAATGTATCTAAAGGAGGATGTTTATGAGCAGTAAAGATGAAGAACTTGAAAAAATCCTTAATGAAATAAAGAACGGCAAAGGGGAAAGCGGTAATGAATCTCCTGATAATCAAAAAGAGACATCCGCCCCTGAGCCTGAAAAGCCGCAGTCGAACGTTGCAGAAGAGATTAATTCTTTCAGTGCTGCAGAAAGTTCTGAAAAGGAAGAAATGCCGTTTGCCGGCTGGAAAGATAATTACAGCGATGATTACGCGGAAAACGGTGGTTATGTGAAAAATAACGGAAGAAAAAAAATAATTATTGCAATTATTGCGGCGGTTGTACTTGTTGCTGCCCTATGCGGCGTGTATTTTGGCTTTTTTTACGAAAAGGAAGAGCCGACAACAACAACGGAGTCTACCACAACAACAACGACGCAGGCGCCTGTTATTATCAGAAATCCTCTTACGGGCGAGCCTGATTATAATGAGAACGCAGTAGGTAAGCGTCCAATAGCAGTAGTTGTTGAAAATTCATCCGCTGCAAGACCGCAGTATAGCATCGGAACGGCAGATATTATTGTTGAAGGCGAGGCGGAAGGCGGAGAGACGCGTATGCTCTGGCTTTATGCCGATATGACAAAGCTCCCCGAAATGACCGGTCCCGTACGTTCCGCAAGACCGAGTTATGTTCAGTTTTCAGAACTTTTTGATTCGCTGTTTGTTCATTACGGCGGAAGTCACAGCAAGGATACATATGTGGGCGGATACGAAACAATAGAAAATGACGATGTTGACAACATTGACGGGATGACGGTTTCCTCCTGCTTCAAGCGCACGACTGACAGAAAGAGTCCCCATAACGCTGTGCTTCTCGGCGACAAGCTTGCGGAAGTAATTGAAAATAAAGGCTACAGAACGCAAATGGATGAAAACAGTTTTTCAACGCTCAAATTCAATGAGGATACAGCGCCTGTTTCGTCAAATGCCTGCAATACGATAGATGTAAAGATTTCGGCAAGCACAAGATCGCATACGCTGGCTTATAATGCCGACAAAAAAGTTTATGTGAATGAGAATGATTATAAGACAGAGGTTGACTTTACAAATGTTATAGTGATGTTTGCCGAGTCTGAATATATCCAGAAGCAGAATTATAAGGGTACCGGCAAAACCGAAACATACCTTAACTATGATTTGACAAGCGGAACGGGACAGCTTGCATCCTGCGGAACGATTACGGATTTTGAATGGAGTGTTACCGACGGAAAGCTGTCATTTAAAGATATGAACGGCACTGAACTTAAATTCAATCCGGGAAAAAGCTGGATATGCCTTGCATCATCAAATCATTCCGGAAAGGTTACCGTAGAATAGTTCCATATTATAAAAATCCGGCAGGAATATCCTGCCGGATTTTTTCAGCCTGTCAAAGAACCCCTGTATTGTTTAGGCGAAGGCAGGGATTTTGTTGTATTTTGGGGTTAAAAATGAAA